>CALFWP010000123.1 GCA_937927905.1 uncultured Neomegalonema sp. | reverse complement strand
CTTACGCGGCAGACCACTCGTCAGTGCTACGCGCACCACCTCTGCTCGGAATTCCTCTGTCGGTCGTGGACCCATCTTTCATCTCCTTTGCAACACGATACGTGATCAAAGGAGCGGTACAATCCCGCGACAGGTCCACTTGCATTGGCTCGTGCTACCAAATCTCTTATCATATTGTTCAGATCCTACAGTTGTTTTTTATAAATTTGCGAAAATTTTTCTACAATTTGCAAATTGTAATACTCAAGAAAATTATTTCTGATTTTAAATTTTTATTTAGTAAAAAATTTTATTTAGTAATAATTAACAATAAATCTAAGTAATCAATTATTAAAAAATTAATTTTGTTATTATTAATAAATTATTTATTTTAAATAAAGTTATTATTAATATATTATCATGTTTGCGGATAATTTTGATTACATTAATATTTTCAATATGCCCATTTCTTGATTGCCTTGCATAAAGCTGTTTGTGATATTAATCAGATAAGCCTGAGAAAATGACCAACCCGACGCTATTTCATGGTTCAAGACGTATTAAATCATCAGCAATGCCACGCACACTTATGGATGAATCAGGGGCCAAATCCGACCCGGTCTGGCGCGCCCATGTCTTAACTCTCTATCCGGAGATGTTCCCGGGACCTTTGGGTGTGTCTCTAATCGGGAAAGCACGCGAAAAACAACTTTGGGCGCTGGAAACACTGGACATTCGCGGCTTTGCAACCGATAAGCACCGCTCTGTCGATGATACTCCGGCGGGTGGCGGTCCCGGCATGGTTCTTAAGCCTGACGTGGTTGCGGCAGCGATAGACGCTTCACTGGCGAAGGCTCCGGCGGACCGGGGGCGGTGGCCCGTGTTGTGTCTTTCGGCGCGTGGCCGGCCTGTCACTCAGGAAAGAGTGCGGCGCTTGGCGGCGGGCGAGGGGGCCACATTTTTATGCGGCCGCTTTGAAGGCATTGACCAGCGGGTTCTGGAAGCCCGCGAGGTTGAGGAAATAAGCGTCGGTGACGCAGTTCTGACCGGGGGCGAAATCCCTGCGATGATGCTGATAGACGCTGCGGTGCGGTTGTTGCCGGGTGTGCTTGGCAAACAGGAATCCACCGTTGAGGAAAGTTTTTCTGCGGGGCTTTTGGAGCATCCGCAGTACACACGACCCCCGGTTTGGGAGGGGCAGGCGATACCGGAGGTTCTCCTCTCCGGCCATCACGCCAAAGTCGCTGAATGGCGGCGCTCCCGGGCCGAGGCCACGACGAAAGAACGGCGTCCCGATCTCTGGCGGGCCTTCAGTGGTGACACTGAACAGCACCCGGCAGGAGGAGCAGAGCAATCGGACCCGGTAACCCGTCCCGCAGGCGGATCATAACGCCGGAAGCGGGCTGATGATAAAGGATCATCACGATGAACGTGATTGAACAACTCGAAGAAGAACAGCGCGCAGCGCTGGCGGCAAAGCGCCCGATCCCCGATTTCAAACCGGGCGACACCCTGCGCGTCAATGTTTTCGTCCGTGAGGGCGAGCGTGTGCGGACACAGGCTTATGAAGGCGTCTGCATCGCCCGTTCCGGTGGCGAGACCCTGAACGGCGGCTTTACAGTACGTAAGATTTCCTACGGCGAAGGCGTGGAGCGCGTATTTCCGCTCTATAGCCCGTCGATTGAAAATATCGAAGTGGTCCGCCGTGGCCGTGTCCGCCGCGCCAAGCTCTACTACCTGCGCGACCGTCGCGGAAAATCGGCACGGATTGCCGAAAAAACCAATTACCGCCCGAGAAAAGACAAATCCTGATTTCCGGCGGATATCTCTTTTTGAATTATTGCGCGGCAGGGACAACCTGCCGCGTTTTTTGTATGCGGTGCTATACGCAAAACGATGATAGCACGCCTCTTTCTTCGAAGATTGCGCACGGCGCTCAGAGGTGTAGTCTTCAGCAAAGCGAATAAACCGGAGGCACCATTATGCGACTGATGCGGGTAGGCGAACACGGAAATGTAAAACCGGTTGTTCTGCATCATGACGGGACCATGCGGGATATTTCCGGCCTTGTCGGTGATCTGTCCGGCAATGCGCTGTCGCTTGAAACCATGGATGCGATTCGCAACTCCGACCTTGACCATCTGCCGGTCCTGCCCGCAGACAGCCGTGTTGAATGCTGTCTTGCGGATGTGCCGAATTTTCATTGTATCGGTCTGAATTATGCCAAACACGCCAAAGAGACCGGCGCAGAACCGCCTAACGAACCAATCCTGTTCTGGAAAGCAACCTCCGCCCTGTCCGGCCCGTATGATCCTATTACGGTACCCAAAGAGTCAGATAAACTCGATTACGAGGTTGAACTCGGCGTAATTATAGGGCGGGAATGCTCTTATATTACCGAGGCTGAAGCACTGGATTACGTGACAGGCTACTGCACCATCAATGATATCTCAGAACGGACCTTCCAGATCGCGCGGGGCGGTCTTTGGGGCAAGGGAAAATCAGCCCCCGGGTTCGGTCCCTGCGGCCCGCAGATTGTTACCAAGGATGAGGCCGGTGATATATCGGACCTACGCGTCACGACGAAAGTAAACGGTGAAATCCGTCAGGATTCCAACACATCAGATATGATTTTCTCCGTACCGTTCATCATCAGCTATATGAGCCGGTTCATGAAGCTGCGGGTCGGGGATGTAATTGCAACCGGCACACCCGAAGGGGTCGCCATGGGTATGACACCCCCCGGATGGCTGGTGCCAGGCGATATCGTCGAGGTGGAGGTCGGAACACTCGGGGCACAGCGCTCGGAAATTTTAGCCGCAGACGCCTGAGACGCTTTTCCCTGAATGCGTACAAAGCCTCTTGCCGGTTGATAAAAGAGCAGCCCTGAAAGGATACGGAATGCGGATACTGATCATCGGCGGCGGCGGGTTTATCGGACAAAAACTCGCAACGTCGCTGGCCGGACGGGGCAACCTGCGCAACCAGCCGATCTCGGGCATAACCTGTGCGGATGTAAGCGCACCGCCGGATATCCCTGCTCCGGTACCGGTACGCGGACTGGCATTGGATATCTCCGACCGCACTGCTGTCGATGCTGTCATGGCAAAAGGATGGGACGTAATTTTCCATCTTGCAGCCGTGGTCAGCGGACAGGCCGAAGCAGATTTTGTTTCCGGATTTCGCACGAATTTTTTCGGCACACTCAATATTTTCGAATCCGCCCGCGCATACGCAATGCGGCCTGTTATTGTCTATTCATCCTCCGTTGCCGCCTATGGCGGTGAGGTCCCGCAACCGATCGAGGACTGGACGAACACCAATCCGCAGACAAGTTACGGTAGTCAGAAGGTCATCGGCGAACTGTTGCTGAATGATTATTCGCGGCGCGGATTCATCGACGGGCGCGGCGTAAGATTGCCCACGGTCACGGTTCGGCCCGGAAAACCGAACGCCGCCGCCTCGTCTTTTTTCTCTTCAATCATCCGCGAACCGCTGCAGGGCCTGCCCGCCATGTGTCCGGTTGATCCGCAAAAGACAAAGGGCTGGTTGACCTCACCCCGTGTGGTTGTTGAAAACATCATCCGCAGCGCAGAGCTTGACGCGGCGGCCCTCGGGCAAAACCGGTGCTTTAACCTGCCGGGCATCACCGTTACCGTGGCGGAGATGATCGCATCACTGGAGCGCAACGGCGGTGCAAAAGCACTTGAATGCATTGATTACGGCATTGAACAGCGCATTGTAGACATCGTCTCGGGCTGGGCCGTCGATTTCAATCCGCAAAAGGCCCTCGCCCTGGGCATGACCGCCGATATCGGTTTTGACAGCATTATTCAACAGTATATCGACGATGAACTGTCCGGCGGATAAAACGCACTCTCCCGTTATCCGTAAAGCTGCCTTGCGCGGTCCTCAAAGGCTCCGGCGATGCGGCGCATTGCGATGTCAAAGGCGGCACCGGCGGCACGCTGCATCAGGCGGCTTCGAAAGGCGAAATCCACATCAAACGCCATATCACACATCCCGCCCTCCGCCGGATGGAACGCATAGCGGGTCAGCAGCTTATTGAACGGCCCGCTGATCGCCTCAACATCTATGCGCGCCACGCCATCCGCACCAGCGGGGAATGTGCGGACAAGTGAGGTGTAGCTTTCGCGAAAGACCTTGAACGAAATGATCAGGTCAGCCTCGAAGGTTTCTCCGCTTTGCGGATCACCCGATTTTTTACGCACACGCGCACCGCTGATCCATGGGATGAATTGCGGATATGCGCCGACATCGGAAACAAGATCAAACATTTGCGCCGGCGTATAGGACACGCTGCGCCTTTCGGAATGGGCAGTCATCGGAGATTATCCGTTATTGGCAAGGCGTGCGGCGCGCAATTGTCGGAAATCGTCACCAGCATGATAGGAGGACCGGGTCAACGGCGAAGCCGAAACCATCAAAAACCCCTTTGTATAAGCGGTTTTTTCGAATGCACCGAAGGCTTCCGGGGTAATAAATTCAATCACCGGATGGTGTTTTTTCGTCGGTTGCAGATACTGGCCGATTGTCAGAAAATCCACATCCGCTGAGCGCATATCATCCATTACCTGATGAACCTGATTGCGGGTTTCTCCCATTCCGACCATGATGCCCGATTTTGTGAACATAGACGGGTCCAGCTCTTTCACCCGTTGTAAAAGGCGCAGAGAGTGAAAGTACCGCGCGCCCGGGCGCACACCGGGGTACAGGCCCGGCACCGTTTCTAGATTGTGATTGAAGACATCGGGCCGGGCCGCAACCACACGTTCCAGCGCGCCGTCCTTACGCAGAAAATCCGGTGTCAGCACTTCAATGGTCGACGCGGGATGTTTGCGGCGGATGGCACGGATGGTCTGCGCGATATGTTCTGCACCGCCATCATCCAGGTCATCGCGATCAACGGATGTGATCACTACATGCTCCAGCCGGAGTTTGGCAACCGCATCCGCGACCTTTGCAGGTTCGAACGGATCAAGCGCGTCGGGTTTTCCCGTTGCCACATTACAGAACGAACAAGCCCGCGTGCAGGTCTCGCCCATGATCATCATGGTCGCGTGACCCTGGGACCAGCACTCGCCGACATTGGGACAGCCCGCCTCCTGACAGACTGTCGAAAGCCCGTGTTCCTGAATAACAGAACGGGTTTTCCAGTACCCTTCAGAGCTTGGCGCCTTTACACGGATCCAGGACGGCTTACGGGCCGATTCATTGTCTTTCCGGTGCGCCTTTTCAGGATGCCTGAGGTTCGGCGGTGCTGTTTCAGAGGTCATATTATTGCAGCGCGGCTGATGTTAGTCCGTCCAGTACGGTTGCGACTTTTTCCACCACCGGATGGTCGGCGGCGATATTGTGACGCGCGGCAACTTTTTTGATATCTGTGAAGAGAACACGGGTTTTACCGTCCTCGCCCTCATGAAACAGCGCCTTCATCGGCAGATCAATACCGATACTCGCCGATTCCAGCATCAGCGGCGTGCCTAGCTTAGGATTGCCGAAAATCACCAATGTCGCCGGTTTCATTGTCATGCCGACCTTTTCGGCGCCCTTGGCATGTTCAACGACGGCAAAGACGGTCGCGCCCTTGGAACCCAGAACAGCGAGAAACGCATCAACGGCCTCCTGAACGCTTTTACCGGTTGTTTTTTCTATTGTTTCAAGCGGCGCGGCGCTGGCGGTCATTGGTGTTCCTCCCATAATTCCCAGAGCCAGAAATGCCGCAGTAAAGATACCTTTGAACATAATCGAGTCTCCTTTTCTGCCGCTAATATAAGGGCTGTTCCGGAGAAATGGCAGAGACTTACAGGAAATTTATTCCGGTTATGCCGCTGCGTGACCATGTTCAAACAATGTGCGCAGGCCCTCTGCGGTGGCACCGGCAATGCCGCGCTCGGTAATCAGGCCCGTGACAAGTCGAGCAGGCGTTACGTCAAAGGCCGGATTTGCCACCGGAGACCCTGTTGAAACGACCTGTGCCGGTGCGATTTCGCCATTTTCCAGCAATGCATTAAAGTGTGTCACCTCACGGCCCGCTCTGTTCTCGATAGGGATTTCTGCCAGCCCGTCGGAAATGCGCCAGTCAATTGTCGGACTTGGCAAGCAGACATAGAACGGCACATTGTTATCATCAGCGGCCAAAGCCTTGAGATACGTGCCGATCTTGTTACAAACATCGCCATTGGCCGATACGCGATCAGTGCCGGTCAGTACGATATCCACTTCCCCATGCTGCATCAGATGGCCACCGGCATTATCGACAATCACGGTATGGGGAACGCCGTGCTGTTTCAGCTCCCAAGCGGTCAGAAATGCGCCCTGATTGCGCGGGCGTGTTTCATCCACCCAGACATGTACGTCCAGCCCAGCATTATGCGCCTGATACACCGGAGAAGTGGCAGTGCCCCAATCCGTTGTTGCCAGCCAGCCCGCATTGCAATGTGTCAGGACATTTACGCGGCCTTTTTTTTCTGCAATCGCGCGCAGCAAGGGCAGGCCATGCGCCCCGATATTTCGGTTGATCTCCACATCCTCATCCGCGATGGCACCCGATCGCGCAAAGGCGGCATCAAAGCGCTGCGCTTTCGGTAATGCGGATAAGCGTCCGCGCATATCCTCCAGCGCCCAACGCAAATTCACAGCGGTCGGGCGGGTGGCCAGCAGGACCTTATATGCCAACTCAAGACTTTGATCCGACGGATCGTCCCGCATCGCCAGGGCCACGCCGTACGCCGCCGTCACTCCGATCAACGGCGCGCCCCGTACGCGCATAACGCGGATGGCCTCTGCCGCCGCCTCATACGTATCAATCCGCTTTGTTCTGAAATCAAAAGGCAGCGACGTCTGATCAATAATTTCAAATGCCTGCCCGTCATCTGACGACCAGATAGAACGATAAGACACACCATCGACTTGCATAAATTTCTCCTTGCCTGAAGAAAAATATACCAAAAAGAGAGTTTAAATTAAATACACTTTATAGTTTAGAGCCCGGTATGTACCCTCCCTCTTCCAGAAATGCCACTTCCTCAGGTGTCGGACTGCGCCCCAATGCGGCGTTGCGAAACGGAAAGCGGCTGAACCGCCGGATAAGCGCGCGATGCTGCTCGATGTGCCACATGGTTTCATCCGTCAATGTTGTCATGCGTGTTTTGAACAACGCAACCGACCAGTCCTGATCCGCAAGGCTTTCCGAATGCTCAAACGGCAAATAAAAAAACTGCCTTCCCGGTTCCGCCGTTTCCAAATCCGTATTACGGCACACGGCCAGCCGCGCAATATCCCGCGCCTTGGGATCACCGGCGAATGCCTTTGCATCCCCGCGAAACAGATTGCGCGGAAACTGATCCAGCAGAATCAGCAAAGCCAGTGTCCCGTTCGGGCTTACCGTCCAGTTGTCCAGATCACCGGCCAGCGCCCGCCCCACAAGGGCGGAAAATCTGTCACGTATCGCAAAATCTACGGCATCATCGGCGACATACCAGCCCTGCGGCCCAACATCATCGAGCCAAAAATCAAGAACCGCCTGACTGTCACGCATTTTCCGTTACCTCGTCGGAATAGATTTCAGCGGCAACCTCAGCCCCCACAACCGAGCGCGCCGGAACCGGCACATAACTGCCGGTGTCTTCAGGGTCCATGGCCGCGCGGCGGGTCATCCTGTAGCCCGCATAAACCGAGATCATTGCACACAGAATGGCATTGAACAAAAAGAACCCGTCCGGTCCGAAAACCTCCATCATGTACCCGACCGTAACCGGCCCGAACATCGCGCCCAAGCCGTTCAGAAACACCAGACCGCTGCTGGCAGAGGCCATTTTCGTGGCGGGTAAAAAATCATTCGTATGCGCAATCAGCAGGCTGTAGAGCGGATTCGCAACGCCGCCGAGCACAAAGGCCGCAATGAACAGCGCCGTTACCGAGAAAGATCCGACGATTCCCAGAACACAGGCCGCTGTCCCGAGCAATGTGACAATCATAATCACCCGGCGGCGGTCCATCCTGTCCGATATCCAGCCGATGGGATATTGCATCACCAAACCGCCGATATAAATCGCCGAAACAAAAGCTGAAGTCAGCTCTACCGAGAAATCCAACTCACCGGCATAAACAACCGCCATGCCGAACAATGCTGAAAAAATACCGCCCAGCAGCACCGCACCGATACAGCCGAGCGGCGATGAACGGAACAGTTCGGGAAATGACATACGTTCCGTGGATCCCGCAACAGGTGCCGGAGACGCATTCAGCAAAATCGGTGCGAAGGACACGGACACCAGAACAGACATGAGAATAAAAAGGTCATAACCGCCCGGCTCCGACACATTTACCAGAGCCTGCCCGATGACAATGCCGAACATCTGTATGATCATATAGGCTGATAGCGCCTGTCCGCGGTGTTCGTTATCGCTGGCATTATTGACCCAGCTTTCCGCAACCACGTACACACCGGAAAACCCGAACCCCACGATCAGGCGCATCAGCGCCCAGGCCCAAGGATTCACAAACACCGCATAGATGATGAAAGCAGCAGAAATCAGCGAGGCAAGCGCCGCAAACACGCGGACATGACCGACATTCCGGATCATAAGAGGTGTCAGCCAGGACCCGCCCAGGAACCCGATAAAATATGCCGCCATAACAAAGCCCATGACGGTGGGATTAAACTCCTCAATCGCACCGCGCAGACCCAGCAAAGTCCCCTGCATACTGTTGCCGATCATCAGCAGACAAATACCCAGAAACAACGCCCATGAAGACCGGAAAATTGAAATCACGACAGGCACCTGAAACGTATGAACTTCAGGCAGGGTGCAGGAATCCGCTTCACAATGCGCGTTTAATCGCGACATTCAGGCCGGAAGACTAAATCTTTTCTTCTGCACAAGCTATTGTAAAATATAAAAACTATGTACTTCCCGGTAAACTTTTCCGGACGGCAAGGTCGCAAAAAACAAAACGGCGGCGCTGACCGCACCGCCGTTTAGCAATTAGGCATTTTCATTCCGGTTCAGATCAGCGGATCACAACATCCAGACTGTTAAGCGTCTCGATCGTAATCTGACCTTCGGCAAGACCTTTGTCTTTCTGATAACGCCGCACCGCGTTCATTGTTCCGGCCCCAAGCACACCGTCAATCACACCGACATTGAAGCCTTTGTCACGCAGGGCAATTTGCAGACGCGAAATAATATCTTCCGATACGTTCGTGCTGCAAAGGATCGGCCGCCATTCCATTTTGCCTTCGCTCGCCTTTACCGTCTCGTATACGGTTTCATAACGCGCGGGCACTTCAATACGTTTGATGCTAGCAGGTTTCACCAGTTTGCTGACTTCCACCTCTTCAAACTTGGCCGGAATTTTGATCGTCTTGGTTTTTGGCGGCTCGACCATAACCCGCACTTCCATGGTGCGCAGTTTTGCGGGGATCACTTTTTTGATTGAGCGCGGCGGTGATTTTACAACGCGTTTTTTGACTTCGTTATATTCCGCCGGAATCTCGACAAGGCACATGATCTCACCGGTCGCTTCATCATATTTCTGGATCGGACCTTCACCCTTTTTCCAGGTCTTATAAGCCTCCCGGATTTTGACCTTTTCAACGACTTCCTCGTAAACCGCCGGAACAATTTCCTCAACTTCGCGCTCGGGTTCCAACTCCACGGTTTTCGTAACCGTTTTGTATGTCGCGGGGATCAGTTCAAGCTCTTCCGCTTCCTCGGCGATTTCCACGCTTTCCACGACGGTTTCGTATTCCGCTTCTATGACTTCCCACTCTTCCGTCGCTTCTTTGATCAGAACCTGACGTGCAATCTGTTTTTCAACAGCAGGAATATAAACACGGGCATAGCATTCACCCGGTTTTGCCTCCGGCGGCAGCAGGTCGCTGACTGCAAAGGCCTCATCAAGTCCGCTCGTCGACTGGGCATAAGCTACCCCTGTCAAACCGGCGTAAACAGCACAAGCCATCGCCAGTTTGGTGCAATATGTAAACTGCATAATATACCTCCAGGGAACGCGTATTTTAGCGCCCCCCATATGTTTTCAAGGTTCCCCCACTGATGATGAAACACTTCACAAAACAGTGTATAAGTGCAAGTAATTTCTCACATATTAGTGTCTTCAAAAAGCTTAAATCTACATATTACGGAAAAAGAAGTGACGCATCCCCGTATGAGTAGAATCTGTACTTCTGATCAACCGCATGATGATACACATCCCGCATACGCTCCATGCCGATGAACCCCGCAACAAGCATCATCAGCGTTGATCGCGGCAGGTGAAAATTGGTCAGCAGAGCGTCCACCGTTTTGAATTTATAACCGGGCGAAATAAAGATATCCGTCGCCCCCTCCCATGGCACAAGCTGCCCAGATTGCTGCGCCGCTGTTTCCAGAACCCGCAGAGCCGTTGTTCCGACGGCGATAATACGGCCCCCTGCAGCTTTCGCGCTGTTGATCACTTCACAGGTTTCATGATCGATCAGTCCGGATTCGGAGTGCATCACATGCCCTCCGGTCGTTTCGGCTTTGACAGGTAAAAACGTACCTGCGCCGACGTGCAATGTTACTGTGGCCGAAAGAATGCCTTTTTCAGCGAGAGAACTGAGCAAATCCCGGTCGAAATGAAGCGCCGCAGTGGGTGCCGCCACTGCACCCTCATTCCGCGCCAGAACCGTCTGATAATCATGCTCATCAAATTCATCCGCAGCGCGCCGCCCGGCAATATACGGAGGCAGAGGCATCACACCGGCCTGTGCAATCGCAGCATCCAAATCAGCGCCGGACAGCGAGAACTCCAGCAGAATAGATCCGCTCTCTTCTTTTTTGCTAACGGATGCATGGAGCGTATTACTGAAAGAAATATCATCCCCTTCGCGCAGGCGCCTGCCCGGCCGCGCCAGAACGCGCCAACAGGATGCACCGGTTCTCTCAATCAGATTCGCTTCGATATTAACCGTACTTTGCGCACGCACGCGCTGTCCGCTCAGGCGTGCCGGAATCACCCTGGTGTCATTGAAGACAAGCATATCACCCGGTGACAGCAGCCCGGGTAACGCGCTGATGCTGTCATCCGTCAGTCCGGACCGGCGCGAGACAAGCAACTGTGCGGATGTCCGCGGGCGTGCCGGCCGCAATGCAATCAAGTCTTCTGGAAGATCGAAATCGAACAAATCCACCGGCAGGTCAGGCCTGTTTATTTTATCATCCACCATGCGCCAATCCCACCAGCGTTATGCCTTAACCGGACCCGCAATATAAAAAGAGCGCTGCAATGCAACGCTCTTTAACCGACATCTCAACGGTTTTTATTGCGTGTCCGCATAGACTTTCAGAGACACCATTTTATCGGGGTCAGCGACAGCGCCGGACCCCGGTGCGCCCTTCTTCAGACTGTCAATCAGGTCCATACCGTCAATAACTTTACCCAGATATGTATATTGACCGTTCAGATGCGATGCCTCGTCAAAACAGATAAAGAACTGGCTGTCTGCACTGTCCGGGTGCCCGGCACGCGCCATACCCAGAGCACCACGCACAAAATCGGCATTTGTGAATTCCGCTTTGAGCTTTTGCCCTGATCCACTGGTGCCTGTGCCGGTCGGATCGCCGGTTTGCGCCATAAACCCTGCAATGACCCTATGAAACACGATACCATCATAGAACCCTTCACGGGTCAGCTCCTTAATACGCGCAACATGGTTAGGGGCACTGTCCGGAGCAAGTTCAATCAAAACCTGTCCGCTTTCTAATTCCATAACCAGCGTGTTTTCCGGATCGTTTACCGCCACATCTTTATCCTTTGCCGATGCCGTCACTGACGCTGTTGCGCCGATGACAAATGCGAGCGCGAAGCCCAAAATCTGTCTCATCCCAATCTCCGTATTTTTCGTTCCGGTTTCCGGCAAAGCCGGTTCCGTATCCGAGCGCTAAACTGTAACCGGCGATCGGTCAAATTCCTTGCTTGTAACGTGCGATCAGCGCCTCATTAACGGCTGGTGTCACAAACGCAGAAACGTCTCCGTCAAGACGTGCGATCTCTTTGACAAGGCGGGACGCGATTGCCTGATGCTCAGGCTCTGCCATCAGGAACACTGTTTCGATCCGGTCGTTCAAAGCACGGTTCATGCTTACCATCTGAAACTCATATTCAAAATCCGATACAGCACGCAAACCGCGAAAAATAACGTCAGCACCCAGATCGGACGCGTATTGCATCAGCAGGTTATCAAAAGCGTCAATAGCAATCGTTCCAGCGCCGCCATCGCCATCGCCAAGATCATCAACCTCGGCCTGCAAAAGCGCGACACGTTCCTCCAGCGAAAAAAGAGGGCCTTTCGCCTCGTTCCCCGCAACACCTATGATCAGATGATCAACCAGTTTGCGCGCACGGGAAATAACATCGATATGACCCAGCGTTACTGGGTCGAATGTACCCGGATAAAGTCCGATGCGTTTCAAAGCGCGCCTCAACTGATGGACAATGTTAACTGACCCGAACGTTGCAAGTGATTACCACAGCCGTACAGAATGATCGAGAGTGCAGATAGCACGTAGAATGAGATAACCCAGATTTTTTCCGGCGCACACCGCATTCAGAGAAATCCGGATAGAAAGCAAATATTGCCGTAGGCTATTTCTGAAGACCGGACGGCACATTCAGAGGTGGTTCGAGAAATCTGAACAGGTCGGATATGACAGTGCCCCCGATTACCGTAGCGTGTGCTGATTTAATCACGCCGAGATTTTGATCCGCGATATGAAGTTTCGTCTCGCCTGTTCTGGCGTCATGTATTCTAGCGATGAATTGGACCTGTCGCGGAATTGTTCCTGAACTGAATTTGACCTGACAAACGCCACCAGAAAAATAGCCAACTGTCAGATCACATCGGAACCACTACACATGAACCACATCGCTATGGGTAGCCTACTCCTGCGCAGGATCACCCATTGATGCAGTTTCCAAACGGACTCTGAGAGCCTGACTCAAAACTCTACGAGACATGACAATACCTTGCGAGCCGCCTTGTGGTGAGGCGGATGTGTGCGACGTTGATCCATGCCTCAGCAGAGGCGATGGATTTTTCCCAGTCCTTGCTGAGCCGACGGC
>CALFWP010000122.1 GCA_937927905.1 uncultured Neomegalonema sp. | reverse complement strand
CAGCATTTCGACCGGAAAGTACCTGACTGAAGATATCTTTGTCGGCGCGAAACAAAACCTTGAAACCGGTGGAACATCAGCCTTCGTCGAGATCGAAGTTTTCGAAAATATCGAACTTGAAGGTCAGTTTGGTGCCGACGAAGCAGAGGCCAGTGCGAAGTGGAAGCTGGACTACTGACGAATACCGCGCGGGGCTGATGTCAGCCCTGCGAAACGGTCGTCGATATTTAGGATTTTTGGTTGCGGGGGTAGGATTTGAACCTACGACCTTCAGGTTATGAGCCTGACGAGCTACCGGGCTGCTCCACCCCGCGACAGAGATGCTTCTTTACCCCCCCGGACTGCGAGTCGCAAGCGGAGTTTGTAAAAATTTTTCATTCTGATGGCAGGCCGGGGTTTGTGCGCTAACTCGGATGCATGATCAGTACAAATCAGACAATGTGGGTGCCGGAGCGTCAGGCTGCCCTGATGCATAATGCGGCTTTTGCGCCGTTTATGGGCGGGCGTTATGCGGCTCGGCGTAATACTGATTTCGGCCCGGACGACAGGTCGAATATTTCGCTTTTGTCCCCTTATCTGAGGCGGCGTCTGATCAACGAAAAAGAAGTCGTTGCGGCGGCCCTGGAAACACACGGTGCTGCGGATTCGGAAAAGTTTATTCAAGAGGTTTTCTGGCGCAGCTATTTTAAAGGGTGGCTTGAGCAACGGCCCGGTGTCTGGAAGGATTACCTTCAGGGACTTGAAGGTGCAAAAACCCGTTTCAAAAGGGACTTACGATTGGAACGGGCTGAAGGTGGTGAAACCGGTATAGATTGTTTTGATTTCTGGGCGCGGGAGCTTACGGAAACCAATTACCTGCACAATCACGCCCGGATGTGGTTTGCTTCGATCTGGATTTTTACACTTGAACTGCCGTGGCAGCTTGGTGCGGATTTTTTCTTGCGGCATTTGCTGGATGGGGATCCGGCATCGAATACGCTCAGCTGGCGCTGGGTTGCGGGGCTGCATACGCGCGGCAAAAACTATATCGCCGTTGCACAGAATATCGCCCGTTTTACTAACGGGCGTTTTATGCCGGATGCATCACAGCTGGCGCAGGACCCGGAGCCTTTGACGGAGACGTATGATTACGGACCCGCAGGGGGAGTCCGGTCCGCAGAACAGGCTGATCCATCGAAAGCGTCCGGCCTGCTTCTGACGCTTGAAGATTGTTCGGCGGAGCATTGCAATGACTTTAACGCAGCGTTCAGGGCGACGGCGACGCTTCAGATATCTCCGGATCATGCCGCCGAAACTATCCGGGCCTTTGATGCCGCCTCACTTGCTGATGCCGCTATACGGGCGCAGAAATCTGGCGCGCCGGAGGCGGATAAACTTGATCCGGACACTCCGCGCAGTCTTGTGACGTGGGCGCAGGCAAATAATATTCTGCAGGTCGTAACGCCCTATATCCCTGTTGGTCCGACCCGCGATTGGGTCGGCGGGGCTATGCCGTATCTGGATGAGGCGGGTATTACGCTGGTCGAAATACAAAGGGACTGGGATCAGGCTGTCTGGCCTTCGGCAACTGCAGGTTTTTTTAAAATAAAAAAGAAAATCCCACGATTCCTGGCTGATTTCTATCGGTCCTGACACCCGTATTTGTGCGCGCGTTGCAGGCGAAGGGTTGTCCATTCCCCAAGTCTGATGCGCTGTTTGACGTGCATGCCCCAGCCCTCAAATACCCGGGCCACGCCGGGGGCCTGACGGTGTAAAAGACCGGATAGGATCACGGCGCTGCCCGAGTCTGTCACCGCTGCAATCTGTGGGGCAAGCCGTTTGAGCGGTGCGGCAAGGATATTGGCGAACACGAGACTATACGGCGCATAGCGCAACACGTCAGGGCCGGTTGCCCTTCCTGCTTCGTAGGTCCGGATAAAGGCACCGGTCCCGTTAAAGCGGATGTTTTCACGGGCGGTGGCGACGGCAACCTGATCGATATCCGTGGCAATGCACTTTGCTTTCCATAATTTTGCGGCACCCATTGCCAGTGCACCCGTACCGGTTCCCAGATCCAGTACACGGCGGGCATAAAGGCTCTGTCTGGCAAGTTCATCCATTGCCATCAGGCAGCCGCGTGTTGTGCCGTGATGCCCCGTGCCAAATGCCATTGCCGCTTCGATTTGCAGGCGGATCGAAGAGGGCGGCGCATTGCCGAGGTCATGACCGCCATGGAGTGTAAAGCGCCCCGCTTGAACCGGTGTCAGTTCCCGCCGGACTTTTGCAACCCAATCCTCCGGCGGGACTTTTGACACGACGAAATTCGCATCCGGAAAGGCAAGCCCGAGCAGTGATAATGACAGACCGTCCGGGTTGGCGCCGAAATATCCGGCCACCTCCCAGACGTCATTATCCTCGTCAACCTCGAAACAACCGACACCTGCCGGTTCCGGTTGCATTTTTTCCATCGCATCGGCGAGGGCCTGTGCACGGCCTTCACCGTCAACTGTAGCGAAGATGGTGTGTATTTCACCCGCTGCACTGCTCACGTGGCGGCACCGATAGAACAGGTGACACCGGTTCCGCGCAGGCCGCAATACCCGCCCGGGTTTTTATCCAGGTACTGCTGGTGATAGTCTTCGGCAAAGTAAAACTCTGGCGCATCCAGGATCTCGGTCGTGATTGCCGGATACCCCTTTGCCGACAGTTGGGCCGCCACTTCATCCCGCGTTTCAAGTGCTGCCGTGCGCTGGTCCTCCGAGGTGACATAAATACCGGAGCGGTATTGCGTCCCGACATCATTGCCCTGGCGCATACCCTGCGTTGGGTCATGTGCTTCCCAGAACACTTTCATTAGCGTATGTACACTGACTTTTGCAGGGTTATAGGCAACCATAACCACCTCGTTATGGCCGGTTTTGCCGGTGCAGACTTCCTTATAGGTCGGATTTGGCGTGTGCCCGCCCGCATAACCGACAGCGGTGGCATAAACACCATCGACATTCCACATCCGGCGTTCCGCACCCCAGAAACAGCCAAAGCCGAAATAGAGCGTTTCAATCCCCTCCGGAAAGGGCGGTTTGATGGGGGTGCCGAGAACGGTATGCGTCTCAGCTGTCGGTATTGCCTCCGACCGGCCGGGCAAAGCCGTCTCAGCCGTCGGAATGGTGGAGGATTTGAACAGTCCGAACATCGCAACACTCCTTATCAGAAATTCAATTGTATGACAGTTTCCGGATGGTCTTAGAACCGTTTTTCACACACCGCGTGATTGTCCGGAAAGTCCGGTGATTATCGGGCAATCGGGCCGGGCGTTTCCGGCACAGCTTTCCACAAGATGCGCCAGCTCGTCCCTGAGTCCGGCAAGCTCCTGCAATTTTTCCTCAATCTCGTCAATTCGCGCCGAGGCAATCCGCTTTACATCCGCACTCGCGCGCGAACGGTCCTCGTACAATGACAACAGCTCTCTACAGGCCGGTATTGCAAAGCCGAAAGCCCGCGCCCGGGCAACGAACTGTAATTTTCTCACCGCGGTATCGCTGTACTCACGATATCCTGATGCGGTACGGCCATTCGGAACAACAAGGCCGATTTCAGCATAATAGCGGACGGTTTTGACCGGAAGATTCGCGTGCTTTGCCGCTTCGCCGATCTTCACCCTGTGTTTCCTTATCAGGCCGTGTTTTCGTGACAGATATGACCATTACCGTGCAACAGTATCCGGAGGCGGTCAGCGCTTTCATGTAAGTCTTTTTTCCGGGACTGCAAGTGGTCAACTCTGTGACGAAATGGTGTCAGGTAGGCGCTTTGATCATGGTCAACCTGCTCATATGCAGTTCACGCATTGACGGGCCATGCTTTTCCGGAATTCTTAACGCATATCCCTCGCCGTACCGCGAAGCGGAGACCAAAATCAGGAGTTCAATTCATGAAACACATTATACTCACGTCGCTTTCCGTTGCCGTGCTCGGTTTGGCCGGATGTGCTGCCGGTAATAAAATCGTTGATGACGCTGCGTCTGCTGTCGGAAGTGCAGCGGATGCCGTTACGAGCGCACCGGCGAAAGTGACCTATAAGGCACCACCACCCGCACCGGAAGTTACCAGCAGCGGCGATGCGAATGCGGATCTGTGCCTCAGCAAAGGCGGCACAATCGGTGAATGGCCTGACGTAAACGCAGAAGGCGGCGCGACGAAAAACTGCCGCCTTGCGGATGGCAGCGAATATCCGCTGGCCTCGGTCCAGCTTTTTGAGCCGTTCCAGTAAGGAATACGCATCGCGTATATATTTGCGCGACACATAATGGTCTTGAAAGCCCGCTCCTGCAGCGGGTTTTTTTGAGCTTTTCCGTTATTCGTAACCGCGCACGGACATGAAAAAAGCCGCCGGAAAAGCAGTCCGGCGGCTCTTTTTGTTTGATAAGGGCCGGTTTGCGGCCCCGGGCCTGAGGTTTATGCCATCCACCAACGTTTGATGAAGTGGCCGCCATCCATTTCCCAGCCGCCTCCGAGTTTCCCGCCGATGCCGATTTTCTCGGAGGCTGCGGCAACATCCTTACCGAAGGCAGGAATGATTGTGCCGCCGCGATCCGACAAGAGGTGCTGCACGGTCTGGTACATGTCTTTACGCTTGGCGGTATCAAGCTCCGCACGGCAGGCTTTCACCAGCGTATTGACCGAGGCGATATCGACATTGGAATCGTTCCATGGTGCACCGCCGATATAGCAGATCGAGAGGATCATATCCTCGACCGGACGCGGACCCCAGTAACAGGCACAGAACGGTTTTACGTTCCAGACATTGGACCAGTATCCGTCTTTCGGTTCACGCGACAGCTCTACGTCGATACCTGCGGCCTGCCAGTCCTCAAGGAACAGTTCCGCCGCATCGCCCGCACCGCCATAGGCCGTGTCAGCGAAGAAATACTTGATCTTCGTATCGGCATGGCCGGATTTTTTCAGGTGGAACTTGGCTTTATCCAGATCCATTTCGACCTTCAGATCTGGATCATAGCTGGCAAATTGCGGTCCGAGCGGCTGGTCGTTACCGACTTTACCGTAGCCGTAAAGCACTTTTTCAACAAAAGCTTCACGGTTTGTGGACAGTTTAAGCGCCTGACGGAAGTGGTAATTGTCAAACGGCGCACCCTCCATCCGCATCGGATGGGTAAAGGCGAGGTTCGATTCCACGTCGATGATCTGAACACCGGGCTTGCGTTGCAGACGGTTGATTGTCTTCAGCGCCGGACGGTTGATAACATCCACCTCGCCCGTGACCAGTGCATTGACCCGTGCGGTATCGTCGAGGATCGCCACAAGCTCGGCACTGTCAAAGTGACCGAACTCGTCGCCTTGCCAGGAATTCGGGTTCTTTTCAAAGCTGGCGCGGATACCCGGTTCAAAATCTTTGAGCAGATAGGTGCCGGTGCCGTGCTTTGAATTCACATCGGGCTTGCCGTCCACGGTGGGCACGATAGTCAGGTGATAATCGGTCATCAGGAACGGGAAGTCCGCATTGCCCGAAGCCAGTTTCACAACCACGGTATCCTTACCGTCGGCGGTGACGTCTTCGATGGCTTCAAATACGCCTTTCGCACCGGATTTCGAATCTTCGCCGCGGTGAGTGTTGATCGAGTTGATGACGTCTTCCGTCGTCAGGCTCTTGCCATTCGAGAATTCGACGCCTTTGCGCAGTTTAAAGCGCCATTCGGTCGCGTCATCACTGGCTTCCCAGCTTTCCGCAAGAGCAGGGGAGGCGGAATTGTCCTGTCCGACCTCAACAAGACTGTCGCGGAACGCGCGGCTGACAACGATCATGAATGTCGCGTTATACGTCGCCGAATCGAGTGAATCGATCGTGTTCGCGTCGTTCAGGCCGGCCTTGAGATGCCCGCCTTTTTTCGGTTTTGCTGCATGGGCGCGGCCTGACCAGAGCGCCGATGCGGAGGTTGCCGTCATGCCCAGCGCCATCGCACCGACCATGAAATCACGGCGGGAGGCGGTTTTATCCGCCAGAATGTTCTCTATAAGTTTTTGATCGTCGGTCATTTTCTCTCCCTGAGTACAGATTTGTAAATGTTGTATTATTCTGCTTTTATCAGAATAATAGACTGACACAGAACACTGCAAATCGGGACGAAAAAACGACGCTTTTAAAAGCAGTGCCGGTTTTTCAGGCGTTCGAGTGGAGATTTTCCCGTTCAATGACGATGCCGACACCGGCCGCTTCGGGAAATATGTCGGGCTTCATAACTTCCACCCGTGCATGTTTGACGCGCGTATCTTTGAAAATAAAACGGAAAATTTCGTCGGCCAGTTCCTCAACCAGATCAATATGCCGTCCGCTTTCCGACAGGGCCTGCAAGTACTCCACGACCGGGGCGTAAGACACATAGTCCGATTCCGCCTCACTGGGGCGGTCAGGGATCACAACCTGCATATCAATCGACATGATAACACTCTGTGGCGCTTCATGTTCATGATCCAGCACACCGATAAACAGCGGCAGGTTCAGGCGATCAATGCGGAGTGTGGTTTTCTGCAAATTGGCGGCCCTGTTAATCCGGTATTACAGCCAAAAATGCCCGGCATATCCGCCGGGTATTCTGTTCATTCGAATGGTTCCGGCGGGTAATCAGGCGACGCCTTGTCCCTGTGCTGGCGGTTCCTGAGCGGTCAGGCGTATGGTTGCAGGACCGAAAGGTGTTTCGATCGTGACTTCCGTATCGCCATTTTCGGGACGCACACCGGACTCAACAACCGCCTTTTGTACGGCCTGCTGTCCCTCATCGGATTGCAGGAACATCATCAGGAATTGTCGCCGCTGGTTCTCCATGGCTTCGTCAATGCGCATCAGGCGCTGGGTCACCGCGCCGCGTAAGCGCGTCAGCAGGCCATCAAACATGGTGAAGGCTTCGGTTTTATATTCGTTGAGCGGGTCTTTCTGTGCATAGCCGCGCAGACCGACAACCTGACGCAGATGCTCCATCCGTAAAAGGTGCGCACGCCATTCGTCGTCGATGGCGCGCAAAATCAGTTCCTTTTCGGCCGCGCGCATCTGGTCTTCACCGATCAGCTCGGTTTTTTCGGCTGCGACTTCATCGCCCATTTTATAGAGGCGCTCGCGGATTTCCTCATCCGCCACACCTTCTTCATCGGCCCAGTCCGCAACCGGGAATTCACGACCGAAGATATTGGCCAGCTCCTGACCCAAGCCATCCATATTCCATTGCTCTGCATAGGAATTTTCCGGAATATGCTGTGCAACCAGATCGTCGATCAGGGCATGGCGCATGTCGCGGGCGGTTTCGGCAACATCCGTGGCTTCCATGACCTCAAGGCGCTGTTCAAAGATCGCCTTGCGCTGATCATTCATCACGTCGTCGTATTTGAGGACGTTTTTACGGATATCAAAGTTGCGGGCCTCGACCTTGCCCTGTGCCCGTTCAATCGCCTTATTGACCCAGGAGTGGACAATGGCCTCGCCCTCCTGAAGTCCGAGGCGTTGCAGCATTTTATCCATGCGCTCGGAGCCGAAAATCCGCATCAGATCATCTTCGAGCGACAGATAGAATTTCGACTTTCCGGGATCGCCCTGACGCCCGGAACGCCCCCTGAGCTGATTATCAATACGGCGGCTTTCATGGCGTTCGGTCGCCAGCACGTAAAGACCGCCTGCCGCCTTTGCCTTGGCCTCAAGCTGCTGAACGGCATTGCGGATCTCTTGCGCCTTTGCTTCGTCCGGCGTCTCGCCCAACTCATGGGCAATGCGCATCTCCGCATTTCCACCGAGTTTAATATCGGTTCCCCGACCCGCCATATTGGTGGCAATCGTGATGGCACCGGGCACACCGGCCTGAGCCACAATCGCGGCTTCCTGTTCGTGATAGCGCGCGTTCAGAACGGCAAAGACCTGCTCGGCATCGGTGCCGCTATCCCCGTCATAAAGCGGCTCGAAGGCGTTCACCTGTGAGGTGTCCTTAAGCTTAAAGCCCTTTTCAGTCAGCAGTTTTGCCAGAAATTCCGATTTCTCGATGGATGTTGTGCCGACCAGTATCGGCTGTCCCTTGGCGCGTGCCGCCTCGATCTCTTCGACAATTGCATCGTATTTCTCGCGGGTGGAGCGGTAGACTTCATCATCCACATCCTCGCGGGCAACCGGCAGGTTCGTGGGAATCTCGATGACTTCAAGGCCGTAGATTTCGGCGAATTCCTCTGCCTCGGTCAGTGCCGTGCCGGTCATGCCCGCCAGCTTTTCATAAAGCCGGAAATAGTTCTGATAGGTGATCGAGGCGAGCGTGGTGTTTTCAGGCATGATCTGCACGCCCTCTTTCGCTTCGATCGCCTGATGCAGCCCTTCGGAGAGGCGGCGGCCTTCCATGGCACGGCCGGTAAACTCGTCAATCAGCATGATCCGGCCATCCTTGATCATGTAATCCCGGTCGCGCAGGAAAATTTTATGCGCCCGCAGCGCCTGATTGACATGGTGGACGATCGAGACATTGCCGGGATCGTAAAGTGAGGCTTCCGCCTGAAGCACGCCCATTTCCCGCAATAGTTTCTCTGCCGCCTCGTTACCGTCCTCGGTCAAAGTTGAAGACCGCTGTTTCTCGTCAATCTCGAAATGCTCTTCGGTCAGTTGCGGAATTAACTGGTCAACCGCCATGTACAGTTCGCTGGAATCCTCCGCAGGGCCGGAAATGATCAGCGGGGTACGCGCCTCGTCCACAAGGATCGAGTCCACCTCATCCACAATCGCATAATGGTGGCCCCGCTGCACCATCTCCTCAACGGAATATTTCATGTTGTCGCGCAAGTAATCGAAACCCAGTTCGTTATTTGTCGCGTAGGTCACATCACAGGCATAAGCTTCGCGGCGCTGGTCATCATCCATACCGGCGATGATCGTGCCGACCGTCAGGCCGAGGAATTTGTAGACCGCCCCCATCCATTCCGCATCGCGGGAGGCAAGATAATCATTGACGGTGACAACATGCACACCCTTACCGGCCAACGCATTGAGATAGACCGGTAGCGTCGCAACAAGGGTCTTACCCTCACCGGTGCGCATCTCGGAAATGTTACCTTGGTGCAGAATATAACCGCCGAGCAACTGCACATCGAAAGGCCGCAGGCCGAGAGAGCGTTTGGCTGCCTCGCGCACCACAGCGAACGCCTCGTTCATCAGAGCGTCAAGCGTTTCACCTTTTTGATGCCGGTCACGGAATTCCTGTGTTTTGGTGCGCAATTGCTCGTCAGACAGCGCCTCAAGGCCGCTTTCAAGTCCTTCAACACCCGTTAAAGACTTCATGGCCGCCTTGACCTTGCGGTCATTCGCGGTCCCGAATATTTTTTTAGCGACTTTGTCGAGACCCAACATGCGACACTGCCTTTCTGCGGTTTTCCCGCGTCATTGTCTTATTCCGGCCATGCGAAAGCCATTGTCTCCCGCGAACCGGTCCTTACCCTAAGGACTTTAAAGGATTGCTACAGGGCATTAAACCGGAAAAGCACTGTTTTGCGGACTGGCCGGAGACTTATGCAGCGGGTAAGAGTATGTCAATGTTACCTCAATACGCCATAAGGCACAGGCACCGCTATTTGCGCTAATCAAGGAAGACTTTTGATGAAAACCACACTTACAAGCATGATCGTTTTGGCTTTGGGCATTGGCACGGCATCCGCCCAATCTGTTGGCGACAGTGAGTTGAAAGTTGCCCTCTCCCAGAATGACGGCAGTGAAGTGTTGGCCATTGTGGGCAAAAACAAGGTCACAATCGGTGATGCCGCGCTGACATTCTCGACATTGCCGGATCAGATGCGTTCGCAGCCGGACACTGTTATGCTTGAGGCAATTACGGAACAGCTGATCAGTGAATACGCTTTGATGGATAAGGCGCTGGAGGATGGTCTCGAAAAAACCCGCGTTGTAAAGGCACGGCTTGCCGCTGCCCGGCGTGCAACACTGGCCGAGGCTTATATTGCTGCGGAACTTGCCGAACGAGTCACCGACGAAGCCATGCGTGAAGCTTATGTCAAGCTTACTGCCGATTTTTCGGAAGAAGAAGAGGTCCGTGCACGGCATATTCTGGTTGATGAAGAGGATGATGCGAAAGACCTGACAAAAACCCTGCGGGATACCGATGCGGATTTCGCAAAGCTCGCTGCAGAAAAATCCACCGGTCCATCAGGAGCGTCCGGCGGGGATTTGGGGTACTTCAAAAAGGGCGATATGGTCGCACCGTTTGCGGAAGCCGCCTTTTCGATGAAGCCCGGCGAGATTTCCGACCCGGTTAAAACGCAATTCGGGTGGCATGTCATCAAGGTTGAAGACCGTCGCATGACCCAGCCGCCTGCCTTTGAGGACGTGGAAGGACAGCTGCGCCAGCAACTGACACAGAGCACGGCACAGGCGATTATCCTGGAAATCAAAGAAACCACTGATGTGACCAAACCCGACGATACACCGCCTGCTTTCCTTATCCGCCGTCCGGAAATGTATTCCGACGCAGAATAAAGTGCGGATTGTGGATGTGAAGACAAAAGGCCCCGGAGCAGTGCATGCCGGGGCTTTATTTTTTTCATGCTGATAAAACGATTGTGCTATTTTCAGCTTTCCCACAGCGTGTCCTGCGGTAAACAGAGTGCCCGTATGAAGGAAAGCGGATGATGTCTATTGCGGATGCCCTTGAGCGCCTGAGTAACGCTTTTCAGGACCGGTGTGTGACAACGGACGCAATGCGCGAGCAGTATTCGCGGAACGAGGCCCATCATGCACCGGTCAGGCCAGACGCCGTGCTGTTCCCGCATTCCACAGAGGATGTCCGCAATATTGTGGAGATATGCCGCGAAACCGGCTGTCCGATCACTGCATACGGAGCAGGCACATCTCTGGAAGGGCATATTGTGCCCGTCAGGGGCGGCATCAGCCTCGATATGAGTCGTATGAATGCTATCCTGAAGGTTAATCAGGAAGATATGGACGCCGTGGTCCAGCCCGGTGTCACCCGCAGACAGCTGAATGAGGATTTACGGGCAACCGGCCTTTTCTTTCCTGTCGATCCCGGCGCGGATGCCAGTATAGGTGGCATGGCGGCAACGCGGGCCTCCGGTACCAATGCCGTCCGTTATGGGACTATGCGCGAATGTGTGCTGGCCTGTGAAGTGGTTCTGGCCGACGGGCGTGTGATCCGCGCCGGATCCCGCTCCCGCAAATCTTCCGCCGGGTATGACTTGTGTAAATTGTTCGTCGGGTCCGAAGGTACATTGGGCATCATGACGGAACTGACCGTAAAACTCTTCGGACAGCCTGAAGCGGTGTCTTCGGCGACATGCGGCTTTGAAACCGTCGAGGGTGCGGTACAATCAGTGATTGAAACGATCCAGCTCGGGATGCCGGTTGCACGGATCGAGTTTCTGGATGAATTGCAGTTACAAGCCATGAATGCCTATTCAAAGATGGGTATTCCCGAGCGCCCCACGCTGTTTCTGGAGTTTCACGGTACGGATAGCGGTGTTGCGGAACAGGCCGAGCGCTTCGGGGAAATCTCGGCTGAACATGGCGGACTGGGCTTTGAATGGGCCACCCGTGAGGAGGATCGCAACCGCCTTTGGCGTGCGCGGCATGACGCATATTATGGTGTGAAAGCCATGTGGCCCGGTAAACGCGGTTATATCACTGATTCCTGCGTTCCGATCTCCAGGCTTGCGGAAGCCATTCTGGAGACAAAGGAAGATATCAGAAAAAGCGGCCTGATTGCGCCTATGGTCGGCCATGTCGGCGACGGAAACTTTCACCTCGCCATCATGATTGATCCCGAAAACCCTGACGAACTGAAGGCTGCTGAAAAGCTTTCCCATGCGGTTGCGGAACGCTCGTTGCGCCTTGGCGGAACCGTGACCGGTGAACACGGCGTGGGTCTCGGAAAAATCAAATATATGGAGGCCGAACACGGTGCGGCCTACGGTGTTATGGCGGAAATCAAGCGTACCTTTGATCCGCAGAACATCCTTAACCCGGGTAAGATGATATCTCTGAACTGATGCCTTCGGGAGAGCGGACATGACACGCGCAGAAAGCGCTATAATCGACATTGCGCCGCTGGATACTAAATTGAAGCCGGAACTGCAGACATTGCTCGATGAAAAGGCAAAACCTGTCGGATCGCTGGGGCGGCTTGAAGATCTGGCCATCCGGATTGGCCTGATACGCGGTGCGCTTAAACCCAGGCTCGGCAAAGCACTATCCGTGATTTTTGCGGGTGACCACGGCATTACCGTCGAGGGCGTCTCATCCCATCCGCAGGACGTCACAGCGGCAATGGTACAGAATTTCATTGCCGGCGGTGCCACAATATCCGCCTTTTCACATATTGCCGGAGCGGATCTGCATGTCGTGGATGCAGGTGTTGCATTCCCTGTTACACTCGGTCCGGGATTTACGGATGCCCGTATCGCAGCGGGCACGCGGAACGCCGCACTTGAACCGGCTATGACCCGCACCCAGTGCAGGGCGGCCTTGCAGAAGGGCATTGCACTGGCCAGGGATGCCGTTGCGGACGGGTATGATATTCTGGCACCCGGCGAAATGGGCATCGGGAATACCGCCGCCGCAAGCCTGATTATCCATCGCCTGACGGGTTATGACCTAGCGGAAGTGACAGGACGCGGCGCCGGTCTTGATGATGCCGGACTGGACCGGAAACGGGCGGTGCTGGAAAAGGCGGCGTTACGCACGGATGCAACCGGTCCTTTTGATGTGCTGACGGAATTCGGCGGATTCGAGATTGCCATGATGTGCGGCTTTATGCTCGGCGGTGCGGCCGAAAACCGGATTGTTATTGTGGACGGGTTTATTGCAGGGGCGGCGGCTCTGTTGGCCTGCGGGATCGCACCGGAAGCGCGCGGGAGGATGGTTTTTGCCCATCAATCTGCTGAACCGGGCGCGCAAATCCTTCTGCAAGCTTTACAGGCGGAGCCTTTGCTTGACCTTAATCTGCGCCTCGGCGAAGGCTCAGGCGCGGCACTGGCTATCCCTCTGGTGCGGGCGGCCAATGCCATCCTGACCGATCTGGCCGATTACCCGCGATGAAACGCGAATGGCTTGCGGTTTTGTCCGCCCTGCAGTTCCTGACACGCCTGCCGGTGCCCGATCCCGGATGGGAGGAGGGCCGGCTGGACCGTGCCGCCAAATGGTTTCCGCTTGCGGGTGCTGTTGTGGGGGCTGTCTGCGCTGCGGTTTTTATTGTGGCAAAACTTTGCGGCCTTGAACTGGTGCCTGCGCTGGTCCTGGCCATAGGAAGCGGCGTACTGGTGACCGGAGCGTTGCATGAGGACGGCTTGGCCGATACAGCTGATGGTCTTGGCGGCGGACAGACCCGCGCGCGGCGGCTTGCGATTATGAAAGACAGCACAATCGGTACCTATGGCGCGCTTGCACTGATCATATCATTTGCGCTGCGCGTGTCATTTTACGGTGATATATTTGCTTCGGACATTATCCGGACGGCGGGCCCGGTTTTTATCGCGGCGCATATGATCAGCCGCGGTGCAATGCTGGTTATAATCTGGTCGCTTCCCTATGCCCGCGATGCAGATAGTGCAAAGGTGCCACCGCTGACCGGGCAAGCCGGGACATTTTCCATTGCGGTAGCATTCCTGAGTATTGCGCTCCCGCTTGTTGCCGGTGCGATCACATTCGGAGCGGATACAGTGTTTGCGGCTGTTGCGGCAACCGTCATTGCAACACTGTTTCTGCGGCGGCTGTTCCGTAAAAAACTCGGCGGCTGGACAGGGGACACTGCGGGCGCTGTACAACAGGCCACGGAAATTGCGTTTTTACTGGGGTTGAGTGCATGGATCTGATCCTGATCCGCCATCCGAAAACTGTTGTTGCAGACGGAACCTGTTACGGGTCCACAGATGTTGAGGCCGACCCGAAGCACCTTGCATCCGATGTTACCCGCCTTCGGGCCGTGATGCCATCGGATGTGCGGATTATCTCCAGTCCGATGCAGCGCGCAATGCGCCTGGCCGAATATTTTGGACCGGTGGAAACCGATGCGCGGTTGGTTGAAATGGATTTCGGGGATTGGGAAATGCGGTGCTGGGATGATCTACCCCGCGAGGAGCTGGACGCATGGGCAACTGATCTGTCCGGTTACATCCCGCCGGGCGGAGAGTCGTTGCGCAGTGTTGCCGCGCGCACTATTGACTGGTGGCAAAAGCAACCCCGGGACCGGACGGTCATAGCCGTTGCTCATGGCGGACCGTGGCGGGTGCTTGCGGCGCATCTTCTCGGAATACCGCTTGATCATACTACGCGACTGGAAATCGGATGGGGCGGGCGTGCCGTTTTCAGGGTGACGGATTTCGGCGTGCAGTTACGCGGCTGGAACCTTTTTTAACAGGCTTCGGGCGGCATCACGGGCCTCTTTGGTGATGGTTTCACCGGCCAGCATCCGCGCCAGCTCCGCAACGCGCTCTTTTTCGGACAAAACAGCCACGCGGGTGGTTGTGATGTCCTGTCCTTCCTGTTTCGTAACCGCCTTTTTAATGCGCCAGTGTCTGGAGGCCTCCGCCGCAACCTGAGGCGCGTGGGTAATAACCAGAGCCTGACCCGCATCGCCCAGTCGCCGCAGCCTCATACCGATTGCCGCGGCCGTTGCACCGCCGACGCCGCGATCAATTTCATCAAAGATGATCGTCGTCTTGTCATTTGCATTGTTCACAAGACAAACTTTGAGCGCCAACAGAAAGCGCGACAATTCCCCGCCGGATGCGGTTTTGTCTATTGCTCCGAAGGGCGAGCCGGGATTTGTTGCAACGGTAAAGGAAACACGGTCAATTCCGTCGGATGTTCCATTATTTTCATCGACTGTGATTTCCGTGCGGAATTTGGCACGTTCCAGTTTCAGCGGCGGCAGCTCCTTCATAACGGCCTTGTCCAGTGCCCCGCCTGCCTTGTGCCGCGCCGCGCTTAGCGCACGGGCTTTTTTCAGGTAAGCACTATGGGCATCCCGCGCCGATTGTTCCAGTTCCGCCAGCCGTTCTTCACCGGCCTCGATGAAACTGAGCCGTTCGTTCATTTTTGTGCGCAATGTCGCCAGGTCGGTGACACTCATCCGGTGCTTGCGCGCCAGACCGCGCAAGGCGAAGAGCCGCTCCTCAATCTGTTCCAGGACATTGGGGTCGACAGACAATGCCTCTAACGCGCTATCAACCTCGCCGATAGCTTCGGACATTTCGGACATTGTCCGGTCAAGTGCGGCAAGTGCCGCGTCCAGCCGCCCGTCCGCCTTCGGTGCAGCCGTATCCAGCCAGCGCACCGCCTCGGCCAATCGCCCTTCTGCTCCTTTGCTGCCAAGAGCCTGTGCTGCGTTCGCGACATCTTCGGCAATCGAAACCGCCCGTTGCATGGAACGGCGTTCCGCATCAAGTCTGGCTTCCTCATCATTTTCGGGTGCCAGTTTTTCCAGTTCTTCAACCGAGTGCCGGACGTATTCGGCGTCATTACGGGCATCTTCAATTTCAGTACGCCCTGCCACCAGCGCCTTTTCCGCACTACGCCACGCCGCATGCAACTTGCGCAGTTTTGTTACATCGCCATCAAGACCGGCATAGGCATCCAGCAAAAAGCCGTGTGCCGCAGGATTTGTCAGGCTGCGGTCGTCAAATTGTCCGTGTATCTCAACCAGCATAGAGCCAAGGGTCCGAAGGGCGGAAACACTTGCAGGCTGATCATTGATAAAAGCGCGGCTTCGCCCTTCTTTGCCGATGACGCGGCGGAGGATTAATGTTTCATCCTCGATGTCATAGCCCTGCTCCCGCAGCCAGTCCCAGGCCGTATGGCCGGACGTAACGTCAAATTCAGCTGTAGCAGTGCCGTTAGCGGCCCCGGCCCGCACCAAAGCGCCCGCAACACGCGACCCGAGCGCGGCACCCAATGCATCAAGCAGTATGGACTTGCCCGCACCGGTTTCACCGGTCATTGCCCCCAGGCCCGGTTCAAATTCCAGGTCCAGCGTGTCAATCAGGACAATGTCACGAACCGATAGACGGCGCAGCATATGTCAGAGCCACTCGCCTTTGATTACCTGACGATATGCACGCTTGTACCAGGCGTCTTTATCGCCGCCGACAACGGCACCGCTTTCCGTAAGCATTGCATAGCTGTTTGCATACCATTCGGATCCGGGGTAATTATGTCCCAAAACAGCACCGGCAGACTTGGCTTCTCCAACCAGACCGAGCGCAAGATTGGCCTCTACCAGACGGTGGAGGGCCTCCTGTACATGTGATGTTGTGTCATATTGCTTAACGACGGTTTGGAACCGGTTGATGGCGGCAAGATAATCACCGCGCTTAAGGTAATATCGACCGATCGTCATTTCCTTGCCGGACAACTGATCAAGCGCCGTATCCATTTTTAAACGTGCATCATCGACATAATCACTGTCAGGATGCCGGGCCACAAGTTCACGGAATGCGGAGAGTGCATCCTCGGTAATACCCTGATCCCGGCCGACATCGACAATTTGCTCATAATAGCTTTGTGCTACGATGTAACGTGCGTAATCGGTCTGGTCATCGCTTGGGAAAAATCCGACATAACGCTGTGCGGATGTAACCGCATCATCATATTCCGCAGCTTCATATGAGGAATATGCCGACAGCAGCATCGCCTTTTTCGATAAATCGGAGTAGGGATGCAGGCGCTCCAGTTCATCGAACATCTTAGCGGCGCGGCGGTGATTTTTCTTTGCCAGCTCTTTTTGCGCATCTGCAAAAATATCCTGCGGGGATTGCGTTTCGATCGGCGGTTTGCTTTCACCGAACAGAGTCCCGGTTGATCCGCCACATGCTGAAAGGGCCATAAGGCTGAGGCAGGTTACGGTTGCACGGACAGAATTCCGGATATTACCAATCGACATCACTCTCTCCAAACTCATGCGGGAAAACCAGCTTGCTGTATTTTCATGTTTATATCCGCGCAGATGTCAAATTCCAAGTATGCGGATGCAATTTGTTCTCAAGAAGTTCTATGTCTTTAAAGCGTTACAATTATGCTACGATTGCTTCATTGTGAACGTATTTATTGCTGTAATCCGGCAAAATCCCCGTTCGCTTATTCACGGTTCCGTAACGCCAGGCACCATGTGTCGCAAAAAGTTTATGGAGCAGGCGATTCGTCATGTCATGCCCCGATTTTACGCCGGTATACTTCCCGATCACCGGTGAACCGGCAAGCGCGAGATCCCCGACAGCGTCGAGCATTTTGTGCCTTACAAATTCATCGCCGTATCGTAATCCACCCTTATTGAGGACCATGGCGCCATCGACGACAACAGCATTTTCTAGCGATCCGCCCTTGGCGAATCCGAGTGAGCGTAGCTTTTCAACATCTTCCAGGCGGCCGAAAGTCCGCGCGTCAGCATAATTGCGGATAAAACTGTCATCGGCGAACCTGTCAGAGCGGACTTGTTTTCCGATTGCAGCATCTCTGAAATCAATCCTGAATTCGATTTCAAATGTTTCCGAAGGGTAGAGTGCGGCGGTGCGGCCTTCATGTTCAACGGAAACCGGTGATAAAATCTTCAGAACCCTGAGAGGTTTGCCCTGTGCAACGATCCCTGCGGATAGGATTTCTTTGACAAAGGGCCCTGAGCTGCCGTCCATGATTGGAATTTCGGGGCCGTCAAGCTCTACAACAACATTATCAACACCGCATCCTGCGAGCGCAGCCATTAAATGTTCGATTGTCGATATCGAAACGCCCTTGGAGTTACTGATCGTGGTGCAAAGCGCAGTATCTGTTACAAGGTCGTATTTTGCATGAACAATGTTCTCCGTACCGGTTATATCGGTGCGCTTGAATAAAATGCCGTGCCCGGGATCAGCAGGTAGAATTCGAATATTTGCTGTCACACCACGATGAACACCTATCCCTGTCATATGGACGGGACGGGCCAATGTATTCTGCATCGGGGCCTCAAAATTTTGCTGTAATTTGCGGAGTTGTTAGCATTCCGGCGCAGCTAAACCAAATCAACGATTATTACATTTTACTACATTGAGGAAAACTTGGCGAATGGTAATTTAAAGTCTGTATGTATTGCATTATTTCTCCCGTAATACGCTATTAAGTCAAATACAGGAAATTTTGAACCTAAATTTCGTTTTGCTTGTTTTGGCCAGTGGCCGACATGCAGCAATAGCTGGGAAGAATATGGGGATCAGGCCCAGGCATCACGCCCCCTGCGGTCGTCGCCGACAAGGGATATGACAGCGCCGCCAATCGTGATCTTGCCCGCAAAAGCGGGGCGGTGCCGGTGATCCCGTATCGCAAGAACCGAAAGGCCATCCCAAAGCGTTTCGCGCAAGCACTCTACAAAGGCCGTGCCCGCATCGAGTAGGCCGTCGGAAAGCTCAAACGCTTCAAGCGCATCGCCCTACGCTGCAAGAAAACCGCCCGGAACTTCCGCGCATTCGCCGCCCTCGCAGCAGTCTTCATCTTGATCAAATCCGTCCACGCCGCCTAAGCCGGATTCCGAGACTGTAATTTCAACCCATGACCGGATTAATTTATGTATTTGCATCCGGTTACACATGCAGTTAAATTTTTGTTAACAATTTATCCTGAGTTATTTTGATGATATTTTTGCCGAACTATTTTTTGGCTATGAACCGGCGGAATAAAGTCGCGATTCAACTCGGGTTGGATTTTATTTTGGTTTCTTTTTCACTGATTTTTGCCATACTTCTGCATTCTGGGAGCACGGCTCTACTCGCTCAGTCAAAAGTATGGGCCGTTGCATTTTTCAGTGTTTCTCAGACGTTAATTCTTTTTTATTTTTCAGGTCTTTACCGTGCACTTGTTCGGTTTATAACCGGAAAAATCCTTATCATTATAGGTAAGGGAGCACTGATTTCTGCGGGTGTGCTGTACGGGCTCGGCCTTGCCCTGGGTGTTGATATTTCAGTATCAATTCCTCTACTGTATCTTGTTTTGACTTTTTTATCCGTTGGCGGCTCGCGGTTTATAATCCGCACCTTTTTTCGCAGCCTGAATCATTTGAAAAGGCAACCGGTTATCATTTACGGAGCGGAAGACTCCGGCTTACAGCTTTTGAACTCATTGTTTCACGGTTACGAGTACGAACCTGTAGCACTTGTTGATGATAATACGGATTTGCAGGATTTGAGAGTTGCAGGACTGACTGTCTTTTCGCCTCAAAAAATACCGGATCTTGTTCAGAAAACGGGAGCGCGCGTTGTTTTGCTCGCAGATCCTGAGCTTAGTCGTGTGCGCAGACGGCAAATTGTAAGCGCACTTGAGGATTTGCATCTCGAGATCAAAACAATTCCTGATATGTCGGATATCATAAGCGGAAGAACACTGGTATCTGAGCTGCGTGCGGTGTCGGCGGAAGATCTCTTAGGACGCGATCCGATACCACCTGACCCTGAATTGCTCGGTAAGAATATTACAGGCAAAGTTGTCATGGTTTCCGGTGCCGGCGGCTCTATCGGTAGTGAACTTTGTCGTCAGGTTATGAACCAGAATCCTGAAATTTTGATACTGTACGAAATCTCCGAATACGCATTGTATCAGATCGAACAGGAGCTTTCTGCCACCGCACAGCGCTTGGGTATCAAAACCAGAGTTGTTCCTGCAATGGGATCGGTGCGGGACAGCCGGAGACTGGAAACGATCATAAAAACATTCGGTGTTCAGACGATCTATCATGCAGCTGCTTATAAGCACGTTCCTTTGGTTGAGGAAAATGTGATTGAGGGCATTCAGAACAATGTGTTCGGAACCGCCGCCATTGTGACGGCTGCTGCGAAACTCAATGTCGAAAACTTTATTTTGATATCGACCGATAAGGCGGTTCGGCCGACAAATATTATGGGAGCGACCAAACGTATCGCTGAACTCATATGTCAGGCACAAAAAACACCCGGTACAGTGTACTCTATGGTCCGCTTCGGCAACGTCCTCGGGTCCTCCGGATCCGTTATACCGCGTTTCACCGCACAGATTAAAAGCGGCGGCCCTGTTACTGTTACCCATAAGGATATCACACGATATTTCATGACTATCTGTGAGGCGGCACAACTGGTCATTCAGGCTGGGGCGCTTGGCAAAGGCGGGGATGTTTTCGTTCTTGATATGGGCGAGCCGGTAAAAATCGTGGATTTGGCCATGAGTATGGTCAAATACCACGGCTTGAAACCGTATCTGGCCGCGAATTCTGATCAATCGGATGCCGAGAATGGCGACATTCCGGTTTGTATTACAGGCTTGCGTAAGGGTGAGAAACTTTACGAAGAGCTTTTGATCGGCAATAATCCGTCCAGCACACGCCATACCCGTATCTGGACGGCGTCAGAAGTATATCTTGAAGAATCCGAACTGCTCGTCATGCTGGACCGCCTCCGGCAAGCCTGTGAAAAATTTGACTTTTCTGAGATCATGACAATCCTTGGAGACTTACCGATAGAATATGCCCCGGCGAATGATGACGTATCCGATTTATTGTGGCGTTCCGCCATTGAATCTTAATCCGGATCAGCGCTGGAGATGTTTGGAAATCGCCTCGCATGGCGTTTATCTGGAGGCAAAACAGTGCAGTGCAACTGGGTCGAGCTATGCTGAACCGGTTATTTCATGCTTATTTTTTTGTGTCGCGTGGTTTGACCATCGGTGTTCGTGCGATTGTACAGTCGGATGAAACCAAATTCCTTCTTGTGCGTCACACTTACACACCAGGGTGGCACTTTCCGGGGGGTGGGGTTGAGAAAGGGGAAACCTGTGAACAGGCTTTAGGTAGAGAGCTGCGCCAGGAAACAGGCCTGGAACTGTCGGCTCCCCCCAAGCTCCATGGTGTATTTTACAATAAAATAGCCAGCAAGCGGGACCATGTGCTTGCATATCATTGTGACGTCGAAGGGGACATATGCCAAAAGCGATTCACTTTAGAAATAGCTGAAGCCGCCTATTTTGATTTTAACAATTTGCCGGATGATACTGACCCCGGAACAATGCGCCGGATACTGGAAACTGTTCATACAAAAAAACCGGAAAAGTTATGGTGAGATTTGGGTTTTCGAAGAATTGGCAAGCAGACATCTGCCCATGCAGAACCTCTCTTGCTTATCGGCATCTCTTTTTAGGTAACTTTTGACGGCCATAACGTAAAGCCGGAGGCCCCCTTGACGCCATTTATCGAAGCGAACTCAATCAGCGTCAGTTTTGGCGGCAATACGATCCTTGATAATATATCTATGGTGGTCGTTCCGGGTGAAATCGTCACCATTGTCGGACCTAACGGGTCGGGTAAGACAACGTTACTGCGCGCATTGACCGGCGCGGTCAGACTCAGCAGCGGAACGGTTAAACGCCGTGATAATCTGTGCATCGGGTATGTTCCGCAGAAGCTGTCCGTAGATAAAACAATGCCGATGACAATCGGACGTTTTTTATCTCTCAGTGCGAAAAGCACGCCTGAGGAACGAAGGTCCGCTCTTGCAGATACCGGTATTGAAGATCTTGAAAATAAACAGTTATCGACACTTTCAGGTGGACAGTTTCAGCGCGCTCTGCTTGCGCGCGCCATCCTGCGTAAACCGGACCTGCTGGCGCTTGATGAGCCGACACAGGGTCTGGATCAGCCTGCAACCGTTACATTTTATCACCTGATCGAGCGGGTACGTGAACAGACCGGATGCGGTGTTCTGATGGTCAGTCATGATTTGCACGTCGTGATGAGCGCATCGGACCGCGTGCTGTGCGTCAACGGTCATATTTGTTGCGAGGGCACACCGACTGTTGTTTCAGAAGCCCCTGAATACCGTGCATTATTCGGAACCGGTACCGCCGGTGCACTGGCGCTTTATCAGCATCATCATGATCACACCCACAGTAACACGCCGTGAAGCTTATGGCTGCATAGCGTATAAGGTGCTGTATCCGCCTGCATATATTTTATGCAAAGTCTGACGGTCATGGCAGGTTTCATATTTGAAGCACAGGACGGTCAGTACAAAAGCCGGTCGAGAACCGGGCTAATACCCCTTGTGTGCCTCTAACCGGGAAGTTGCAGCGTAAAGCGCGCTCCTTTCGTCATCTTATCCGTGATAATATTTTCCGCGCGGATCGTGCCGCCATGAGCATCGATAATCTGTTTTGAAATCGAGAGGCCAAGCCCTGAATGGCGGCCGAATTCTTCCTGTGCCGGGCGTTCCGTATAAAACCGCTGAAATATGCTTTCCAGATTTTCCGGGGGGATCCCCGGCCCTTCATCTTCAATGCGCACCCAGGCCGCCCCGTCTTCCCCCCGGCCTGCTGTCAGTGTAATGTGGCTGCCGTTTCCACTGAAAGACACTGCATTTTCAATCAGATTGGCCAGTACCTGACCGATGCGGCTTTCAAGGCCCTGTACGATCAGCGGTGTCGGCGGGACCGATATGGAAAAGAGCACACCGTGATCTTTTGCAGAGGAAATATCCGCCATGGTCTCAATCAGGGCACCAAGATCAAACGGCGCGCGTTTTTCGCGGACAAGTTCCGCATCAAGACGCGAGGCGTTCGAAATATCCGTTACCAGCCGGTCGAGGCGGGTGACATCATGCTGAATCACCTCCAGCAGACGTGCGCGGGACGCATCGGTTTTGGCCAGCTCCATCGTCTCAACAGCAGAGCGCAGGGAGGTCAGCGGATTCTTGATTTCATGTGCCACATCTGCCGCAAAAGACTCGATAGCATCAATGCGCGAGTAAAGCGCCCTGGTCATGCGGCGCAAAGCGCCCGATAAATCACCGATTTCATCCGCACGGGCTGTGTAATCGGGAATTTCTATGCGGTCCGGCCTGATTTGCATATCTTCCTGCACTCCGGCGGCTTCTGCAGCGACGGCCAGTTTCCGAAGCGGCCTGGCGATCCCGCGTGCCAGTAAGAACGCCAGCAAAAGTGAAACAAAGCCCGCAACCACGACAACACGTAAAATTTCGATACGTCCGACACGGATCACACGATCGATATCCCCGCCTTCGGTGGACAGCACCAGCACGCCCATCACCGCTTTCAGTTTCCGGATCGGGACCGCGACGGAAACGATCAGCTGTCCACCGGAATTGACGCGCAACGCCGATGACACCGTACCACGGGCGGCTTCGTATACTTCGGCATCCTCTGTGATACCGGCTACGGGCGTTTCGATATAAAGCGGCAGGTCATCATCGAAAAAGGCCTTGGCCGAACGGCTGTAAAGACTCTCTACCCGGCCCAGAAACCCCCCGGTTTTCTGTGATGGCGGTTCCAGCAATTCCGTTTCCACCGGCACACCGGTAAAATCAAAACTGCGGGTATCCCCGGTCAGTCGTCCCCGTGTGTAAAGTTGCGCCCGCTGACCTGTCGGCAGCGTCAATTGCCGCAACAGATCATTTGCGGCATAAGCATCATAGCGGTTCACATCCGGGGGTCCGGCTGCAAGCTCCGCAACAGCGGTCGCCAGGATCTTTCCCTGGGTTGCCAGAGAATTCACACGGACCTGAATCAGCTCCGTGCGCAGCTGATTCAGGAACAGAACACCGGCCACCAGCATTGCAAGGCCAATCAGATTAATAGCAATAATCCGTTGGGCCAGGCTGCTTAAAGGGCTTAACGTTCTTACCCAGCTTCGGACATCCGCTTTCCGTAAAAGAGACCGGAATGAAAATTTGCGTCTGGTCCGCTGCCGCCGAACCGGTAAATCCCCGCCGGAGAGATCAGTATCCAGAGGCGGCGGAACGCCTTTTCCATCAGATTGTTCCTGAACAACAGTAACGCCGGAATCGGGCAAAGGCTCAGCTTTCGCGATATCGGTATCCGACGCCATAGAGTGTCTCGATCGAAGCGAATTCATCATCGGTCATGCGGAACTTTTTACGGATACGCTTGATATGACTGTCAATCGTGCGGTCATCAACATAGACCTGATCATCATAGGCGGCATCCATAAGGCTGTCGCGGCTTTTGACGAAACCGGGCCGCTGGGCCAGTGCCATCAGGATCAGGAATTCCGTGACCGTTAAGGTGACAGGTTCACCATCCCACATACAGGAATGACGCAGCGGATCCATGGTCAGCTTGCCGCGCGTCATGATTTTGTCTTTTTCCGCCCGCTCGCCGCCATCGACCTGTACATCGCGGCGGCGTAGAACTGCGCGGATACGCTCGATCAGCAGTCGTTGTGAGAACGGCTTGCGGATATAATCATCGGCCCCCATGCGCAGGCCCAGCACCTCGTCGATCTCTTCGTCTTTCGAAGTCAGAAAGATCACCGGCAGATCGGATTTCAACCGCAAACGTCGCAACAGTTCCATACCATCCATGCGGGGCATTTTGATATCCAGCACGGCGATATCGGGCGGGGACTGGCTCAGCGCGGCCAGAGCAGCAGCTGGATCGGAAAAGGTTTTCACATCAAACCCCTCGGCCTCCAGCGCAATGGATACCGAGGTCAGAATATTACGGTCGTCATCGACCAACGCAATTGTGGGCGTCACCATAAGAGCGGCACTCCGGAAAAATTCATCTCAACAGAGCATAAGCTTCCCTGAAGGGCGAGACAATGGCAGGAAGGTTAACGGCACAATTTGCACTGCGGACAGCCTCCGCGACAATCCGCAGCCCTTGCTATGCGGAACATTTGATGTACATTCCCGTATCCAGGTATAGCTCCAGCATAGTTTGGTAAAGGTTATGGCGTCGATTACACGGTTGGAAAAACTCGAAATCCTCGCGGATGCGGCCAAGTACGATGCGTCCTGCTCTTCGTCCGGGTCAACACGGCGCGATTCGCGCGGCGGTAAGGGCATGGGATCTTCTGAAGGCATGGGGATTTGCCACGCCTATACTCCGGACGGGCGCTGTATCTCGCTGTTGAAGGTGTTGATGACCAATGTTTGCATGTTTGATTGCCGGTTTTGCGTAAACCGCTCCAGCTCGAATGTCCGGCGGGCACGGTTTACCCCCGAAGAACTCGCTACATTAACCACCGACTTTTACAAGCGCAATTACATCGAAGGGTTGTTCCTGTCGTCCGGAATCATCCGCTCGCCCGATTACACCATGGAGCAACTGGTTGGAACCGCCCGTATCCTGCGGCACAGGCTGGATTTTCGCGGGTATATCCATCTCAAAACTATTCCCGATGCCGATCCGGAGTTGATTGCGGAAGCCGGACGGCTGGCGGATCGGGTGTCGATTAATGTCGAGCTTCCCACCCGTGAGGGGTTGGCGAAATTTGCCCCCGAAAAGGACGATAAACGTATCAAAAGCACCATGGCCGTGACCCGTGCGCGGATTGCGCAATGGAAAGACGAGCGCAAAAAATTCAAAAGTACCCCGCGCTTTGCACCCGCCGGTCAGTCCACACAGATGATCGTCGGGGCTGACGGGTCGAAAGATGTGCAAATCCTGCGCTCCAGCGCTGACCTTTATGGATCGTATCAGCTCAAGCGGGTGTATTACTCCGCGTTCAGCCCGATTCCGGATGCCTCAAAAGACCTGCCGCCGATACGCCCGCCGCTGATGCGCGAGCACCGGATTTATCAGGCGGATTGGCTCTGGCGGTTTTACGGCTTTGGTCTCGATGACCTTTCCCACAGCATGGAAAACGGGATGCTGCCTCTTGATATAGATCCGAAACTGGCCTGGGCGTTGAACCGGCGGGCGGCCTTTCCGGTGGATGTGAATAAAGCACCGAAAGAAATACTGCTGCGAGTGCCGGGCCTGGGCATAGGCAGCGTAGGTAAAATCCTCTCCGCAAGGCGGCACACCCGCTTGCGGTTGGAGCATGTCGGGCGCCTGTGCCGGAATATCAAAAAGATCAGACCGTTTATCGAGGCGGCGGATTGGAGGCCGACCGCCTTAACCGATCGGGCGGATTTGCGCGACCTGTTGGCTCCGCCCGCAAAACAGCTCTCGCTCGCGCTCTGATGCGGATCGTTCATATCGGTCATGAGACGGATTTCAGCGGCTGGCGGGATCACGCCCGTGCCCTGCTCGGCGCAGGTATCCGTCCCGAAGATGTGGTTTGGCGTGTCTGCACAGAGGAGGCGGATCTGTTCGATGTCATGACCCGTGATACAGGCACCGCGCCTAAGGCAAAGATTACCGTGCCGCGCGCCTTTCTGACCGATGCGCAGATGGCGGTCTGTCACCGTGATCCGGCACGATTCGACCTGCTTTACCGCCTGCTCTGGCGGTCACAGGATATGCCCGGATTGCTTGCAAACAGCGTCGATGAGGATGTCCACACGCTGCACAAGCTGACCAAAGCCATCCGGCGCGACCGGCACAAAATGCATGCTTTCGTAAGGTTCCGAGAGGTTAAGGGCGAGGCGGAGGAAACTTTTGTTGCGTGGTTCGAACCCGAACACCGGATTACGGAACTGGCTGCGCCGTTTTTCATGCGCCGTTTTTCGAATATGCGCTGGTCGATCCTGACACCGGACTGCTGCGCCCATTGGGACCGTGAAACACTAACCTATTCAGAGGGTACAACGGCGGCACAGGCTCCGGACGGGGATGAGTTGGAGGACCTGTGGCGCGGATATTTCCGCAGCATTTTTAACCCGGCCCGCCTCAAGGTAAAGGCGATGACATCGGAGATGCCGAAAAAATACTGGAAAAACCTGCCTGAGGCCGACCTGATAGAACCGCTGATCGCCTCGGCCCGCGCGCTGGAAACACAAATGGTCAGCGCGGCACCGACACCGGTTAAGCGTGAGGCCAGCTATGAATTTTCCGATCCGTGCGCAACGCCCGCCGATGCGCTTGATACTTTGCGGCGTGAGGCCGCCGGATGTACTTTATGCGATCATGCCTGTCATGCCACGCAAACGGTTTTCGGCGAAGGTCCGGCGGATACCCCGCTGATGATCGTCGGTGAACAGCCCGGGGATACCGAGGATATAACCGGACGGCCCTTTACCGGCCCCGCCGGAGCGGTTTTCGATGAGGCGCTGGCCGGGGCCGGTTTATCGCGCGATGCGCTTTATCTGACCAATGCGGTCAAACATTTCCGCTTTATCCCTAAAGGCAAGACCCGATTGCACCGCACACCTGGCACCGCCCATATCGACCATTGCCGTCGGTGGCTGAAGGCTGAACGCTCGTGGATCAAACCCCGCCTGACTTTGGCTATGGGTGCAACCGCGATCCGGGCGCTGCACGGCAAAACGCTGAGCGTGACAGGGGCAAGGGAAGGTTTTTCCTGTTTTGACGGCGGGTTAGCCTTTGCCGGTCTGCACCCCGCCGCCGTGTTGCGGCAAACCGTACCCGAAGAGCGCGAGCGGGCCTATCATACGCTTGTCAGTGACCTTGCAAGGGTACGGCAAAGACTGGAAGCGAAAGAGAATACACCCGCTTGACCCGTCGGCGCACGGGCCTTAGGCACGCGACCCATGGCACGAAAACGCAAAGGCAATCCGGTCCATGGCTGGCTGATCCTCGATAAACCCTCCGGCATCGGCTCCACGCCGCTGGTTGGCAAAACACGCTGGGCGTTGAACGCGCAAAAATGCGGTCATGCCGGAACTCTGGATCCGCTGGCAACCGGTGTTCTCGCCATGGCACTGGGCGAGGCGACCAAGACCGTTCCTTACGTCATGGACGGGGACAAATCCTACCGCTTTACCGTGCGCTGGGGCGCGGCCACCAATACCGACGATTCCGAGGGCGAGATCACGCAGCGTTCGGACCGCCGCCCGACCCGCGCCGGGATCGAAGCCGTCCTGCCAAGTTTTACCGGCACCATTCAGCAAATTCCCCCCGCCTATTCAGCGATCAAAATCAACGGCGAACGATCCTATGCTCTCGCCCGCAAGGGTGAAACACCGGAACTCTCCGCAAGACCGATTCGCATGGATAAACTGGCCCTCGTGGAACAGCCCGATGAAGATACTGCCGTTTTTGAGATGACCTGCGGAAAGGGCGGCTATGTCCGGGCCATCGGGCGCGATCTGGGGCTTGCTTTGGGGTGTTACGGGCATGTTACGCAACTGCGACGCACCCGAACCGGGCCTTTTACGCTTAAAGACGCGATTTCACTGGAAGTTCTGGAAAAAATGCGTCATACGCACGGTTCCAACGCACGGATACTCTCTGTTGCGACAGGGCTGGACGGCATCCCGGCCCTTGCCATGACAGAGGCGCAGGCAAACAGGCTCACAAACGGGCAGGCGGTGCCTGTGGCTGTTTCCGGTCACGAATACGGCCAGACGGCATGGGCTTCTCTTGACGGAGTGCCGGTTGCCATAGGCCGGATAAAGGCCGGTCTGCTGCACCCTGAGCGTGTTTTACTTCTGACCGGTGCCGGAGAAAGATAAATCCATGTCGATTACCGCTGAACGCAAACAGGAACTGATCAAGGAACACGCCATCACTGATGGTGATACCGGTTCCGCCCCCGTGCAAGTCGCGATTCTGACAGAGCGCATTACCAATCTGACCGAACACTTCAAAACAAACAAAAAAGACAATCACAGCCGCCGTGGTCTGCTGAAAATGGTCAGCACCCGCCGCAAGCTGCTTGATTATATACGTAAAAACGATGAAGAGGCTTACAAGGCCCTTATCGGAAAGCTCGGCATCCGCAAATAAGCGGGCCGGTGATTACGCTATACAAATTATACCCACCGTGCCGCATCCCATAGGGCGTGGCGGTGCCCCTGCATGCCTGCGGGGGCTTTGGTGTTTATAACTCCGGCGTTCCGGCCCTTCGCCACGACAAACAAACCAGGGCCTTCGCGCAATCCGGCGCGAACCGCGCGGCGTCTGACTACGCCGCATTGCGGATCACGGGGAAGGCCCCGATCCGCTTACGCAAGGAAAGAATGATGCTTGATATCGTCCGTAAAGAAATAGAATACGCAGGGGAAACCCTTTCGATCGAAACAGGGCGCGTTGCACGGCAGGCCGATGGAGCCGTGATTGTAACACTCGGCGAGACATCCGTGCTGGCCGCTGTTACCTTTGAGAAAAAGCCGAAACCCGGGTTCGATTTCTTCCCGCTGACCGTCCATTACCAGGAAAAATTCTATGCCGCCGGTAAAATCCCGGGCGGATACCTGAAGCGCGAAGCCCGTCCTTCGGAAAAAGAAACCCTGACCTCCCGTCTGATCGACCGGCCGATCCGTCCGCTGTTTGTTGACGGCTTCAAGAACGAAACCCAGGTGATCTGTACCGTTCTCAGTCATGATCTTGAGAACGACCCGGATATGGTGGCGATGATTGCGGCCTCTGCCGCCCTGACCATCTCCGGTGCGCCGTTCATGGGACCGATCAGCGGGTGCCGCGTCGGTTATATCAACGGTGAATACAAGCTGAATCCGACCTCTGAAGACCTTGCGGACAGCAAACTTGATCTTGTGATGGCCGGAACCCAGGACGCCGTGATGATGGTGGAGTCCGAAGCCTCCGAACTGAGTGAAGATGTGATGCTCGGCGCGGTGATGTTCGGGCATAAATCCATTCAGCCGGTGATCGACATGATTATCTCGCTGGCCGAAGAATGTGCTAAAGAGCCGTTCGATGTGCAACAGGCCGATCACTCCGCCCTTTACGACAAGGTCAAAGGCCTCGGCGAAAGCGCCATGCGCGATGCCTTCAGCACCGTCGATAAGACCGAGCGTCAGGAAAAAGTCTCCGCCGCCCGTGACCTGATCCAGGGGGGGCTGTCCGAAGAAGAGATGGAAGACAGCAGCGCCGTCGGCGGATGTATCAAAAAGTTGGAAAAATCCATCGTGCGCGGGGATATCGTTAAGACCGGCAAGCGCATCGACGGCCGCGACCTGGCCACGGTACGTGCCATCGAATCCCATGTCGGCATGCTGCCGCGCACCCACGGCTCGGCCCTCTTTACACGGGGTGAGACTCAGGCGCTGTGCGTAACAACCCTCGGTACCGGCGATGATGAACAACGCATTGATGCCCTTGACGGAGATTACCGCGAACGCTTCCTGCTGCACTATAACTTCCCGCCTTATTCTGTCGGTGAAGCCGGTCGTTTCGGCCCTCCGGGTCGCCGCGAGATCGGTCACGGTAAGCTGGCATGGCGGGCGCTCCACGCGGTTCTGCCTGCGGCAACGGATTTCCCGTATACCATCCGTGTCGTCTCCGAGATTACCGAGTCCAACGGCTCGTCCTCGATGGCTTCGGTCTGCGGCGGCTCGCTGTCGATGATGGATGCAGGCGTTCCCCTGACCCGTCCGGTGGCGGGCGTTGCAATGGGCCTTATCCTGGAAGATGACGGGCAGTTTGCTGTTCTGACCGATATCCTCGGTGACGAAGATCACCTCGGGGATATGGATTTCAAAGTGGCGGGCACCTCCGAAGGCATCACTTCGCTGCAAATGGACATCAAGGTCGCCGGGATTACCGAAGCGATCATGAAACAGGCGCTCAGTCAGGCCCATGACGGACGCAATCACATCCTCGGCGAAATGGGCAAGGCTCTGTCCTCAGGCCGCGACGAATTCTCCGCCCATGCGCCGCGCATTGAAACAATGCAGATCAACCCCGATAAAATCCGCGAAGTCATCGGCTCGGGCGGCAAGGTCATCCGCGGCATCGTGGAGGAATCAGGTGCAAAGGTTGATATCAACGACGAAGGCATCATCAAAATCGCCTCCTCGAATGCCGAGCAGATCGAGAAAGCGAAAGAGATGATCATGCACATCGCCGCCGAACCGGAAGTCGGCAAGATCTATGACGGCAAGGTCGTCAAGGTCATGGAATTCGGCGCATTCGTCAATTTCTTCGGCCCGAAAGACGGCCTAGTCCATATCTCGGAAATGTCGAATGAGCGCGGAAGCAAGCCGTCCGATCACGTCAAAGAAGGCGATGTGGTCAAGGTCAAGCTGCTCGGGTTCGCCGATCGCGGCAAGGTCAAACTCTCCATGAAAGCCGTGGATCAATCCACCGGTGAAGACCTGACCGCAGGCTGATCACGCCGCACAAAACCACAGTAAGCCCCCGCCCTCGTGCGGGGGTTTTTTGTTGGCATAACATGACCGGAGAGGCACAATACGCCTATGGCCGGAAAAACCCTCAATGCGAAAAATTTGCAGGCACTCGGGACGGAGCGTCTGGCGGAACTGGTGATGACGCTGGTGCAGGGGAGCGCGCCATTAAAGCGGGAGGCCCGGGCCGCTTTGCTGGAGGCGTCCGGCACAGAGGCACTGGCCACCGAAGTACGCAAACGGCTGGCCACCATCCGGCGATCACGGTCCTATATCAGCTGGCGTAAGCGTAAGACGTTTCTACGCGACCTGACCAATCAACGTGATATTATAACGACACGGATTGCACCCGATAACCCGAAGACAGCTTATGATCTGCTCTGGCAATTTCTGGAAACCGCATCACCCGTGATCGACAGGACGGGCGGCGATTTGGAAGAAATCCTGATGCTCTATGATGATGCCTGCCCGCATCTGAACGAAATTGCCCTGAACGCAAAGATTGAGCCGGTCGCTTTGGCGGAGAGGGTGTTTACCACCGTTACAGGCGACGGTGCTTTCGGTATTTTCAGAGAGCTGATCCCGAAACTGCAAGAAGCGCTGGGCGAAGCAGGCCTGAACACGCTGACGCAACACTACACAGCGGCGCTGGATGATCCGGTATGGGACGGAGATGCGGTTTTACGCATCGGGCTGATGCAGTTGGCCGATCTTGCTGGGGATGCGGACGCTTACGCGGCACAGTTTGAGCCTGAAATGCGGCGGATGCCGAAAGTAGCCGCAAAAATCGCATTCCGCCTTTTGAAGGCGGGCAGGCCGGGTGAAGCGCTTGCTTTGCTGGACGGAGCCGATCACGACGAAAGACGCCCGCCGGAATGGACCCGCGCGCGGATTGATGCGCTTGATGCTCTGGAGCTGGGGGACGAAGCACAGGATATGCGCTGGCGGGCTTTCAAAGCCTCGCTGAACGGGGAGTATCTGCGCGAACATCTCCAACGCCTGCCTGATTTTGACGATGTCGAGGCCGAAGAACGCGCCTTGAACTATGTGACCGGGGAACACGGCTTTGACCGCGCGCTGTCGTTTCTGATCACCTGGCCGGACCATGACCGCGCGGCGGCGCTGATCCTGGCACAGCTTGGCACGATCAACGGCGGCAGTTACTTTCTGCTGGCACCGGCGGCGGATGCGCTGGAGGCGAAACAGCCGCTTGCCGCCACCATTCTGCGCCGTGCGATGATTGAGGATACGCTCAACGGCGGTAAATCCAAACGCTATAAACACGCCGCGCGGCATATGCTGGAATGCGAAAGCGCCGATGCCGTTATCGACGATTACGGTCCGCTCAACAGCCATGAGGCTTTCGTCAGCGGTCTGCGCGAACGTCATGGCCGCAAATATGCGTTCTGGGATTTGGTGTGAGATATACCGGTGCCGGGCCGTTATCAGGTATAACACCAAAAACTCTGGTAATCTGATTTCTGAAAATGAATAATTTTTAAATGTAAAATATTATTTTTTAATCAATGTTATATATACTTGCAAAGCATGATAATAAAAACAATAAGTATGATATATACAATATCGCTACCATGGATTAAAATTTCATCTATAATATATCTTTTATATTTTGCGCAAAATATCAACAATATAAATCACAAGATAATTGGCGGATTATTTAATTTTTGGGTTTTTATCGTATTTTTAATGATAATAGATATATTTTATACTGTAAAAATGTGCGTAAAATACAACATGGACGCAAAAGATGCGCCGACTTTATTTAAGAAAATGGAATTCGGCAGTTATTAAAAAATCCATTCACATCAATCAATAAGTTATTTTCGCAATTAAGCGGCAAGGTACTGGCCAAAATTAAGGGACCTATATATTTAACTAGCCAAGCTAGATTGATATAACCGTATGTGCATGTAATTTTTTACTTTGCGCATCGAAAGATTTGGTTAATGATTCACGAGCATAAAAAAAGGCCCCGCGTGAACGGGGCCAAGGTAAGTTTGCAATTACCAGTTCAGGGCTAGCGTTCGTAAACGGGCGCTTGCCTTGAACCTTTCACAAGGTCAATCGCGTGCTGACAATCAGCCTTGTTGAAGTACCCTTCACCGGAGTTGGCAATCTTTCGATTGTTGCTGGCGTAGAGGGTCCACCGCCACTGGTCGGCAGAATCTTTGTAAAGGAAGTAAAACATGTCTGATGGATCCTTCTGTGATTCAGACAATAAGTTCAGCCGATACCTATTCGAGTATCGACACGATGACGCGGAATGGGGCATCGAGATTTCTGCTCGTTCGCCTGATGACGCTATGGAGCGCCTTAAGTCGCTGGCTTGGGCGCGGTATCAAGGCGAGATAAAAGCCAAGGTGCCTGTTCCTACCGGGAGCATGATCCAGCGAATCATCTCACGATTTCGTTAGATCAGCACTCCGTTGCTTCGAGTGTCAACAGATGGAGTCATATTTTGTTCACGATGCTAGTCATCTAAATCGTAAGCCTCGATGACGATCTGGGAGAACGATGCCGGAAGCTGCTTTTGTTTGATTTTCGTGTTGAGATATTTCGTGAATTTTCCATCACCGATATAGTTTTCGCGCATCCATCTGCGAAACTCCGGCAAGGCGGATTCAGGATAGCATTTGGCTGGTTGAGGATTTGATCGAGCCTGCGGAAAATATTCTGGATAGTTGTGCTCCCACTCCATCCTCTCTCCAAACTGCTCTGCGAGATTATTGGACTTCCAGTGCTTGGACCAATGAGTCCCAACACTCCCATCGGGGACAAAAGAACTATCGACAGCTAGGCCAGCTTGGCCAAGCGTCACTATCATGTCTGCGATCTCTTTGAAGACGCTGAAATACCCGGTTGGCACTGAATTGTAGGTTAGAGAAACCCTATCATGAAACTGCCGCCAGACAGCGGGGACATGCTGGTCAGGGTCATATCCAACTTGCGTGTAGATGAAGTCGTGAAGTGCCTTGCCTGCAAGAAGGCGATAATTGGCGATTGCGGTTTCGCGAACGCCTTCACCGGCATCAAATGCGTAGTATTCTAGGACCGCAATGCACAGCGCGTCAGGGTAGGCATAAAATGCACCGCTGCGCTGATTAATTTCGATGTGCGGCGCGTCAACGACGATGCTTTTTGATGCCAGTATTTCCTTAACCCGTTTTGTGAGCGCCCGCCTTTCGTCAGTCCAGTCTGCGCTTAACTCTACGATCCTAGCGTTGTTGATTCCGCAAAGCCTAGCTAGGCCTCGGCCCGTAAGGAACGGAGTGCCATCGGTAAGCACTCCCATCCCAACGCCATCAACCTCAATTTGCTTCTCGATTTGGAGGTTGAGCATCCCTTGGCCGGGGGTGATCGCGGAAGCCCCCGGCGCAGACACTAGGGCACTGTTATTTTTGGCTTTTGGGGTGATCGCGCCAACCACCTCATCAAAGGACGCGTTAATTGGCTCAATGTCATCTGGCTTCTTCTTAGGCACTGATGAGTTCCTTGTAGGTCAAGCGCTTGTGCGCCATGCGAGTGATGGTCATGCCGATGAACTGAAGCGTTCCGGCTTGTGATGTGTTGTGACGGAAAGTAAACTCATCGACATAGCGATGCAGGTGCTTTGCGCTCATGTAGTGGTAGACGCCGTAGTGACCGCGCTTCAGGAGCGCCCAAAAGCTTTCGATGCCGTTCGTGTGAGCCTTGTCGCGGACGTACTCGCCAATAGAGTGGTTGACCGTCTTGTGTTCGAAGCCTTCGGCGGCAAGGCCATTGTAGGAATTGAAGCTGTCAGTCACGACTGTTGCGCCAGCGGGCGCGTTAGAGCGGATGAAGCTTTTCAGTGTGGTGGCTTTTGTGTTCGGGACTGGCGTTGCGCGAATCTGATCGTTTTCGTCGCGGATGCCGACAACGGCAGTCTTGCCAACCGAACCGCGCCCTGAGTGAAGCTTCTTGTTGGCGTGCTTGTTCTTCTCTTTGCCACCAACGAAAGTCTCATCAACCTGAACATGGTTGCCCATATCGGTTCCGCCGCCATTGCCAAGCCATGTTTCGCGGATGCGCTGCGCAAGGAACCATGCCGACTTCTGAGTGATGCCGAGTTCACGAGCCATCTGAGTGGAAGGAATACCCTTACGCGCGCTGGTGAGCATGAAGATCGCGAGAAGCCACTTCTGAAGGGGAAGGCGGGACTCAGCAAGGACGGTTCCTGTACGGACGCTGAAGTGCTTGCGGCAATCTTTGCAACGGTAAGCCATTGGCTTGTGGTCTTTGCACTCGCTTGCAGAAACGCTACCGCAGTGACCGCATACAGCTTCGCCATTCCAGCGACGGGCTTCAAAGAACTGACGAGCGGATTCCTCAGTAGGGAACTTCTGAAAAAACTCGAAAGTGCTAAGGGTATCTGGCTTACTCATCGGGAACCTCGTTGTCTCCCGAACATAGCTAGCCAAAAATCAAAATGATTGCAAGCTATTTTTGGCTAGTTAAATATATAGGCCCCAAAATTAAGGTGCTGGCCAAAATTATTGCCATCAGGACATCAAAAATCAATCTTCTGCGCACTGAATAAAATACCGGCCCTCGGGCACACCTTCCGGCAACGGCAATTCGGGATAATCCGCAAACTTGGCATTGGTAACGATCAGTGCTCCGGGAGCCAGAACCTGTGTCAGAACCGCGCCCACCGCATCGGCAAGGGGGCGGTCCTGTTCCGGCACGCCGATGCCGAGGTCATAATGTACCAGAGCCAGACCGCGCCCGATGCGCTCTGCCAGCACCCCGATCATCTCCACCGCTTCGCCCTCAAGATAGAATTCCGGCGGCGGGATCGAGGACGGGTGCGCCTTCATCGCGCGGTCGATTGTCCAAAGGTCGCGCCCGGGAGCAATCTCGCGCAAGTGATGATACGTCCGCCCGTTGCCAAGGCCGATATCAAGGCACGGTCCGGCGGGCGCATGGTGCACGGCCCAGCCGAGGCAGTCCCTCTGGGCTGTGAGGCGGCGAATAACACTGTCTAATCTGCTCATGGTGTCTTCCTAAGTGGCGTCTCAGGCGCTATCAAGGCCCCATGATCTGGACTGTACCGAATATTCTCACAATTATCCGTGTGATTGCCGCGCCTTTTGTGGCATTTTCATTTGCTGTGTTCGAGCGGCCCTTTGCCGACTGGGTGGCGTTTGCGCTGTTCACCGGTGCCGCACTGACCGATTTTGTAGACGGCTGGTATGCGCGCAAGTTCAACGCCACCAGCGCCTTCGGCAAAATGCTGGACCCGATAGCGGACAAAGCGATGGTGATTATCGCCATGTTTTCGCTCGCTGCGCTTTACGGGGTGAACTGGTGGTTCGCGATACCGGCGACCATAATTTTGCTGCGCGAAGTTCTGGTCTCGGGCCTGCGCGAATACCTCGGTGATATCAAACTGGACGTCACGCGGCTGGCCAAGTGGAAAACCACCGCACAGATGCTGGCCATCGGCGGGTTGTTTCTCGCCGCCGGATGGAACACGTATTTTGACATTGCCGATGTGAAGGCCGCTGGGGAAATCGCCACCCGCAAGTTGAAAATCGCCCGGGTCGGCGGGGGGTATGTGTTCTACATCTCCATGAGCCTGTTGTGGATTGCCGCCGCCCTGACGCTGATTACGGGCCTTGATTATTTTCGTAAAGGCATGCGCTATATCCGCGAGGCTGACAGGGTGCCGCCATCATGATCGGTCCGCTCATAGGCGTTATTGTTCTGATTGCGGTTGTGGTGTTTTATAACCGGCGCGGAATTGCGGCGCGCGGCGGCGGTGCGTACTCGGCATCACCCAAAAAGAACTGTCAATGGATCGCAACGGGTGACCCTGAGAAACGACTGCGTGAATACCGTTGCGAAACTTGCGGTGTCACAGGATATTCCGCTACCGGCAATCCGCCTGTCGAATGCAAACAGAATCTCCGTCTGGGAAATTAGATTTTTGTCCAAAGCGCCTTTCAATAATACGTTATTTTAAGGGTAATGACCTGCTGGCGGTGACGCAGCATTGACGCGCTGCAACAAAAACATAGCTTCCAATCTATTCACTGCGGAGATTCGGATGCTGGACGACACAAATCATATTTGCCCTGTGATACATCACCCTGGTGAAGAGGGGCGTCTGCGTCATGCGGATCAGGACCATCCGGCAGTGCCGGCGGCAAAGGTCGGTATTCTGGTTGCGAATCTGGGCACGCCAGACGGGACGGATTACTGGTCTATGCGCCGGTATCTGAAAGAGTTTCTCAGTGACCGCCGCGTTGTCGATGTAAACCGTGCCCTCTGGTGGCCGCTGCTTAATCTGGTTATTCTGACCAAGCGTCCGTTCAGTTCCGGTGAAGCCTATAAATCGATTTGGAATGAAGAACGTAATGAATCGCCCTTGCTGACTATTACTAAGGATCAGGTGGCGAAGCTGAAAGTCAGACTGCACGCCCTTTACGGCGACCGGGTCGAGGTTGATTTCTGTATGCGTTACGGAAACCCCTCGACGATTCATAAAATCAAAGAGATGCAAGAAAAGGGATGTGAGCGTATCGTGTTTTTTCCGCTCTATCCCCAATATGCCGCTCCGACCACCGGCACCGCCAATGACCAGGCTTTC
>CALFWP010000121.1 GCA_937927905.1 uncultured Neomegalonema sp. | reverse complement strand
TCCGGTGCAACCTGGACCCGCCGCCGGATGGCCCTGGTCACTTCTAACGGCTTCAGTTCTGAAAGGCAGGGGAGTTTTTGGAGTGCGGCCTGTACTGCGATTGCCGGTGAAGGTCTGGGCATGGAACGTGATTATGACTGGACCAGCGCACGTTTTCGTGAGGATTTGCGCGACGCTGCAGATGTCGGACGCAGAGCCGCAGAGCGCACGCTGGCCCGCCTCAATCCGCTAAAGGCGAAAACCTGTTCGGTGCCGGTGATTTATGATCAGCGTCTTGCCGCGTCTTTGCTGGGCAGTTTTCTGATGGCGATCAATGGTGCGTCCGTGGCGCGGGGATCAAGTTATCTGAAAGATAAATTAGGCAAACAGGTTTTTGCCAATGGCATTTCGGTAACCGATGATCCGCTCTTGCGCCGTGGTCAGGCATCCCGTCCGTTCGACGGTGAAGGCATTCCGACGCGCCACCTGTCCCTGATCGAAGATGGCGTGCTGGGTACATGGCTGCTCGACACAGCAACGGGTAAACAATTGTCAATGCCCTCCACAGGTTCGGCCTCTTTCAATATCGGCTCTGCACCGCGGCCTACACCGACGAATGTGTCGCTTTCTGCCGGTAAGCGTACGCCGGAAGAGATGATTGCCGGATTGGACGAAGGATTCCTGATTACCGAAATGCTCGGCTCCAGCATTAATGCGACAACGGGGGATTACAGCAGAGGCGCCAGCGGCTTTTGGATAGAAAACGGCCGGATTACCCATCCGGTGTCAGGGGCGACCGTAGCAGGAAATCTGATTGAAATTTTTGCGGGGCTTGAACCAGCATCCGACCTGCCGACTGATCGCAGCGTTGCCTCACCCAGTGTGCTGGTGACGGGATTGCAGATTTCCGGTGAGTGAGACTCCCTCCCTGCAAGATGAATTGGCCTTGCTGGAAAGTGCGGTCAGCGATGCCGCCGCGCTTGTTATGGAATATTTCCGGCGCGATCCGAAATCCTGGAAAAAAGATGATGTCTCTCCCGTTTCCGAAGCCGACCTTGCATCGGATGCCCTGCTGAAAGAGCGATTAACTGGCGCGCGACCGGGCTACGGATGGCTGTCCGAGGAAACCGAAGACAATGATGCCCGCCTTGACTGCCGTTCGGTCTGGGTTGTTGATCCTATTGACGGAACGAACGCGTTTTTGCAGGGCAAGCCGGATTTTACAGTCTGTGCCGGACTGGTCAGAGATAGAGAGGCTGTTGCCGGTGTGGTCATCAATCCGGTTCATAATCAGCGGTTTACGGCCATAAAAGGCGAGGGTGCGCATTTGAACGGCAAAGCACTTAACCGAGCGGATGCCGCCTCTTTGGATAGTGCAAAGATACTTAGCCGTAAAAATGTCATGAAGCCGGAGCGCTGGCGTAACGGACCGCCGACCCAGCGCCCGGGATATGTCGGCTCTCTTGCTTATCAGTTATGCCTGCTGGCCATGGGAGAACGCGATGCGGCAGTATCATCGGGCCGCCTGCACGAGTGGGATATTGCGGCTGCCGGTCTGATCTTTACCGAGGCGGGGGGCAGTCTGACCAATCAGCACGGCGCCACCTTGCAGTATAATGCGCCGCACCCGGTGATTGACGGTATGATCGCCGCCATGCCGGATCTGCACGCGGAGATACGGCAGGAATACCTGCCTTTGATGCCTGAGGGCTTCTAATGAGTGCCGATTTTATTGCAGCCTTTGCCATTTTGTTCGTGATGATCGACCCCATTGGTCTGACCCCGTTGTTTGCGGCTCTGACCGCTGGGGCTAGCCAAAAGCGCCGGATCACGATTGCGGTTCGCGCTATACTGGTTGCGGCGGTTATTCTGACGTTGTTCGGCCTGGCCGGTGATGCGCTTTTGAATTCCATAGGGGTGTCGTTGCCGGCATTCCGTATTTCCGGCGGCATTATGCTGTTCCTGCTTGCTGTAGACATGTTGTTCGAAAAACGGTCGGAGCGCAGGACCAAAAGAGCAGAGGAGGCGGAAGAGGAGTCAGCCGATGATCCTTCGGTCTTTCCTTTGGCAACGCCCCTGATTGCCGGACCGGGCGCAATGGCAACCATGATCCTGCTGATTTCGGAACATCCCGGTGATGCAGGCGGTCAGGCCATGGTGTATTTCGGCATGGCGGCGGTGCTTGGAATCTGTTTTGTTGCGTTTATGATCACCGGCATGATTGAGCGGGCCCTCGGCCCGACGGGTATCAAAGTGCTGACACGGCTGTTCGGTACGCTTCTTGGGGCATTGGCAGTGCAGTTTGTCCTAGATGGCATAGGTGAATTCTGGAACATTGACCATTAAGGTCTGCTGGAAGCGCCGTGCGTCCTCCGGCACAACAGAGTAGCACCTGCTGCATTGACCCGTTCCGATCTTATCCCTAAGAGTCCGCTGAACGAATAAGGAAAATCCGATGGCAAAGTTGCATATCGTTTTCGGCGGTGAACTTGTTGACCCGAGCCGCAACGAATTTCGCGATTATAAAGAAATCGACATGGTCGGTGTGTACCCCAGCTATGCAACGGCTTATGAAGCCTGGAAAGCGGCGGCGCAAAAGACAGTCGATAACGCGCATATGCGCTACTATATCGCACATCTGCACCGTCTTCGTGATGAGGAGCGCGAGGCGAGCGCGGAACCGTCCTGATCAGGTGAAAACGCCCCGTCTGCTCCGCGATATCGGATCTGCAATCTTTGTGCGCTTTGCACCTACGGTCGGATCCGCCTACATCCGGTTTGTCAGTGTGACAACACGCTGGCAATGGGAAGGTCGTGCGCATCTGCAAGCGGTAATTGACGAGCGCACACCGGTCATATTCGCCTTTTGGCACAGCCGTTTGCTGATGATGTGTCCCAGAATGGAGGAAAGCCCGCTTCCTATCAGGGTGCTGGTCTCTCAGAACCGCGATGGAGAGGTTATTTCAAAAATCGTGCGCCGTTTCGGGCATGATACGATCCGTGGCTCCACCCGGAACCCGAAAAAGATCAAAGATAAAGGCAGTGGTCCTGCAGTCCTGGAAATGATGCGCCATTTGCGCAGCGGCGGCTCTGCAGCCATTACTCCGGACGGTCCGCGCGGTCCGGTCTGTGTGGCACAGGACGGGGCCAGTATGCTGTCGGCACAAACCGGCTTGCCTGTCATCCCGCTGTCCTATTCGACGAATTCCGCCTACAGGCTATCAAGCTGGGATCGTTTTCTGTTTGCCCTGCCGTTCGGTCGCGGAGCTTATGTCGTCGGTCCGCCGATCCCTGCGCCCCCGCCGGATGATGAAAACGCCCTGAATCATCATCGTGAACAGCTTGAGAAAGCGCTGACAGAGTTGATGCACCGTGCCGACATCATGGCGGGACGGCGGGACCGGAGTTTATGACTCTGCTGCTCAAATCATGGCAGAAAATGATGTCTGTTTCCGAACCCATGCGCTCGCGCCATCTGGCACGTCGGGTGAAAAAGGGGAAGGAAGACCCCGCGCGGCTCTGCGAGCGGTACGGCAGGGCGACGATTTCCCGCTCTGAGGGACCAATGCTTTGGGTCCATGCCGCCAGCAATGGTGAAGCTCTATCTGCGTTGCCTCTGATTGACGCTTTACGGACCGAGGTACCGGGACTGCAAACCCTTGTCACCACTTTCACTGTGACAGGCGCCGAACTGATACGCAAACAGGCCCCCCATGTTATTCATCAGTTCAAGCCCTGCGAGGATACACGCGCTATTCAGGCGTTTCTCGAACACTGGCATCCGGATCTGGCACTTTTCGTAGAGTCCGAGTTCTGGCCGAATCTGCTGATACAAACCGCAGCGCGCAGCATTCCTATGGCGCAGGTCAATTGGCAATTATCCTCCGGAAGTGCGAGCGGCTGGCGCTTTGCCAAAAGCAGCTTTCGTGAATTGATGACGCTGTTATCCGCGCGGCTGGTCAAGACCGGAGAGGTCAAAGAGCGAATGGTTGCTCTGGGTCTGGACAGCGGCAGTATTCATGTAACCGGAGACCTCAAAGCATCCCGGACTGTTGACCACCCGACTGAACGCGCATTATCGGAGTTACGCCACCTGATCGGATCACGTCCGGTATTTCTGGCGGCCAGCACACATCCCGGCGAGGAGGAGGCCGTAGCAGAAGCGCATGCGGCCCTGTCGGAAAAGGCAAGTGATTTACTGACCATTATCGCCCCGCGTCATGCGGTCAGGGGTGAGGAGATTGCAGCGATGCTGACTGCGCGCGGGGTCAGGGTTGCGCGACGCAGTACGGGCGGCGTGCCGGAGGATGCGCAAATCTACCTTGCCGATACATCGGGGGAAATGCCGCTCTGGTATGCCGTTTCACCGATCACTTACATCGGTGCAGGCTGGAACGGGAAGGGCGGGCATAATCCGTTGGAGGCGGCACAGCATGGCTCCGCCATACTCAGCGGCCCGAAGGTTCACGCATCGCAATCCGCATATGACCGCTTGAACACCGCCGGTGCGCTCCGCTACGTGAAGGACACAGTGGATTTACGCAATGTCCTGCTGTCACTGACAGGTCATGACGGCAAACCTGATGCACACGCGCAGTGTATGGGCGAGGCGGCAAAGCGTGCTTCTGCTCCCGATCCATTGCCCCTTGCGCGAACGATGGAGCATCTCAGCCCTCTCATACAACAGGCATTCCCGTGAAAGCACCCGCCTTCTGGGATCGCCGCGGCTGGCGCTCCGCTGCGCTGACGCCCGCCGGTCAGCTTTACAATACTGTCAGTAAAATGCTGAGAAACCGGCAACCGTACAAGGCGGATGTGCCCGTGATCTGTGTCGGGAATCTGAGTGCCGGCGGGACAGGCAAGACGCCAACGGTGATCGCGCTGTTGAAATATTTCAGCGACACAGAGACTTCGGTTCACGTCGTCTCTCGCGGATATGGGGGGGCTGAAGCCGGACCGCTTGCAGTGGAAATAGGCACGCACAGCGCGGCACAGGTCGGTGACGAGCCGTTGCTGATCGCCTCTTATGCGCCGGTATGGATTGCTAAAGATCGTGCCGCCGGGGTGCGTGCCGCTGCACAGGCCGGTGCAGAGCTAATTGTCATGGATGACGGGCATCAGAACCCGTCGGTAGCAAAGGATATATCTTTGATAGTTGTGGATGCGGCCTATGGTTTCGGCAATGGCCGCATCATCCCTGCCGGTCCTTTGCGGGAACATGTCAGCGCAGGTATGGCCCGGGCAGATGCCGTTATCCTGATCGGAAAACCGCCTGACCCCTGGCCGGAGACTTTTCACGGAAAGCCTGTTCTGCGAGCGGCCCTGAAGCCCAGGTTCACCGGAATGTCTTTGAAAGGGGCCAGAGTACTGGCTTTTGCCGGTATCGGACGCCCAGCAAAATTTTTCCAAAGTCTAGAAGAGCAGGGCGCGGACATCATCGATCGTGAAGTTTTTGCGGATCACCAGGTCTATAGCCGCAAGATCATCGACCGCCTGATTGCCAGAGCGGATGCGCAAGACCTTATGGCGGTCACGACCGAAAAAGATGCCGTAAAGTTGCCCGATTACACGCGCGGAAAAATCTGGCCGGTTCCGGTTGATCTGGTTTTTGAGGACGACAGCGCCGGGCATCTTAGGAAACTTATGGACACAATCAAATATAATCACTGCCGTGTGACATCAGCACTTTAAGGCAAATTCGGGCATAACCGGTCGTATTCTGGTCTCGGAATTTCTGCATATTCGCCCTATGCGCATATGCCCTCTTTGGCGCACTGACGGTGATTGCGGGGTTTCGCTCCCCCTCTGATCCTCGCAATCACCGTTATTTTATAACACACACGGCCAATGCATTTGCAGGTTTTATATTCTCTACCGGCATTTACGTTTGGCGTGGTCTGCGGGCCGGTGGTCTTTCATAATCATCGTAGTGTTCAAACTCATACCTGTCGTCATGTGCGTATTGCGGTTGATTTGAATGTACGTGCCGACTTTGCGCCGGTTTTCTGCGCCGTATGCCCTTGAACAAAGACAGGATAGAGCCGAAAATGAGATGACTGATCAGAAAGCCGGTGCCGCTATAGGCAAACCCCTCAACCGTAGTCGGTATAGCGGGCCTGTAGGCCTCCCAGGTTTTGCGCAGCAATTGCGAATCCGCTCCGGAGATAAAGACCGGCACTCTGGAAAACATATTGGACCGCGTCATCGCGCGCCAGTGATCCGACATGTCATACCAGCGATCAATGGTTTGCTGCATAGACGCGCCGCGATTGACAAAAAACGAATCGCCGGACTGCGTGTACCGTTCGATTGCCGAGGCGCGGTCCATTCCTGCGGCGTTTGCATCATTGTCGAAATGCCGGACAACCTGTGCCAGTTCATCAATCGCACCGCCGAGGCGCTGTTTATACTGCTGCATGAATTCCGGTGCCTGAGATCCCACCATAGCCCCGAAACATCCTGCAATCACAAGGCTGGTAAATCGGAACATGGTCAGCGCACCTTATCCATTATGGAGACCTGTAGTGTACCATAGAGGCTTATAACCGGTCAAAATTGTAATATTCAGGAATGACACACGATTTCCTGTAACCGGACGTACGGATTTAAACTTTAAATTTCCGTTACCGGGTGCAAGCTTCACACCGCGCGTATGTTTATACTGTCGTCCGTATCAGCGGTATGTCTCAGTTGAAAGTGCAAGACGATCCGCCAATTCACGCAACAGCTTGCGCCTTATGGCACGGGGAAAATCCTGATAGTCTTTTGCGACTTCGACGAAGGCTCCGGGACCGTACATGACATGGTCGCGGTAATATTGCGCAATACCCTCCTCGGATCCTTCAATGGCCAGTCCGTTTACGGTAATGTTAAGCGCATCCAGACGGTCACGGAGGTCGGCAGGTTCTGCACCCTCGTTACTCGGTCCGTCGCCGGAGACATCAATAACCTTGCGGCGGCATGTCCGCGGTGTGGTTTCGTAAAGACCGATGGCCACGCGCAACGCTTCACCTATCCCTGTTGAGTAATTGCGGAAAGTGCGCGGGATAGCCTCAATCTTGCGGCGCAGAGCAATCACATCCGCATGGGTATCCGTTGCGGTCCAGCGCATCGAAACTTTTTGATGCGGCGTGCCGCTCCATTGCACCACAGCAACCAGAGCGTTGGCATTGACAAGGGCTTCCGATACGACCGGGTCACCCAGCGCATCCGATAACCCGTTCGCCTGAAGGCGGTATTCCTTGGCATCAACGCTGCCGGAAACATCAATTGCCAGCACCAGAGCAACATCACAAGCCACAGCAGATGAGACAGCAGGCGCAGATGCCGTAAAAAGCATAACGGCACAGGCAAGACGTCGGAGAGCGTACCGCTGCCTTACGTCAGGTCCGGTGCCTTTTCCGGTGCGGCGAAACCACGGCACTGGCTACCAGGTTCCCGTGTTTTCCATACTGCTCCACGGTTCGGCGGCGGGCAAAGCATCACCAGCCTGCAACAGCTCGATTGAGATCCCGTCCGGCGATTTTACAAAAGCCATCCGGCCATCCCGCGGCGGACGGTTTATCGTGACACCGGCATCCATCAGTTTCCGGCAAGTTTCATAAATATCATCGACATTATAGGCGAGGTGGCCGAAATTGCGTCCGCCGGTATATGTCTCATCACTGTTCCAATTATAGGTCAGCTCGATTTCATTACCCGGCCCGCCGCCCGGTTCAGACAGGAAAACCAGCGTGCAATCGGCACCTTCAAGGTCTTTACGCCGTGTTTCCGTCAATCCGAGCAAAGTGCAGTAGAATTTTTTGCTTTCCTCAATATCGGTGACGCGGACCATCGTATGAAGGTATTGTATTGCCATTGTTGCGCTCTCCTGCCGGTGTATTGCGAACCCAAGCTAGCGCCGTAAAAATCCCTGTAAAGCCTGCTTTCGGGAGTCTGCATTGAAATAAGAAGGGCAATTCCGGACCGGTGGCAATTGACCCGGCTTTTCATTCCGTACTTTCCGGCAGGACGCAACGGACGACCGGATTTAAAAACTGCATCGCAGACAAGCAAAGCTGATCAGCCAAAAGACTAGGCTATGTGGACGAATTGACTCACCGTGCTTGAAAGGGATTCCAGCGCGCGCTTCTTGATGATTCATAGGACATCGATGAATGAACAGGAAACCGTCGATGTCCACAAAGATGAATGAAGATGACTGGAAGGTCGCTCTTGAGGTCTTTCGCGTGTGTTTGCCGCGCCGTGGTGCAAAAGCGAAGAACGACGC
>CALFWP010000120.1 GCA_937927905.1 uncultured Neomegalonema sp. | reverse complement strand
AATGACGTCCCTGAAGCTTCAGGAACTTAAGGAAAAATCCCCGACTGCGCTTCTGTCATTTGCTGAAGAGCTGGAGGTTGAAAACGCAAGCACCTTGCGCAAACAGGATATGATGTTTGCTATTCTAAAGGAACTTGCGGAACGGGATGTCGAGATTATCGGTGTCGGCGTAATGGAGGTTTTGCAGGACGGGTTCGGCTTTTTGCGTTCGCCGGATGCAAACTATCTGCCCGGTCCCGATGATATTTATGTCAGTCCGAATCAAATCCGTAAATTTTCGTTGCGTACAGGGGACACGGTTGAGGGTCTGATCCGGTCACCGAAAGACGGCGAGCGCTATTTTGCACTTTTGAAGGTCAGTACGATCAATTTCGAAAGTCCGGAACGCGCGGGTCATAAGGTTCACTTTGACAACCTCACACCGCTATATCCGAATGAAAAGCTGAACCTTGAAATCGAAGATCCGACAATCAAGGATCGCAGTGCACGGATTATTGAGATTGTCGCGCCGATCGGTAAGGGGCAGCGGGCGCTGATTGTTGCTCCACCACGGACGGGTAAAACCGTTCTTTTACAAAACATTGCGCAATCCATCGCCGCCAACCACCCTGAAGTCTATCTTCTGGTCTTATTGATTGACGAGCGGCCCGAAGAAGTGACGGATATGCAGCGTACGGTAAACGGTGAGGTGATATCTTCGACCTTCGATGAACCGGCGACACGCCATGTTGCCGTATCCGAAATGGTGATCGAGAAAGCGAAGCGCCTAGTGGAGCACGGGCGCGATGTCGTGATCCTGCTCGATTCGATTACGCGCCTTGGACGGGCCTATAACACGGTTGTTCCATCCTCCGGTAAGGTGTTGACGGGCGGTGTTGATGCCAACGCACTCCAGCGTCCGAAGCGTTTTTTCGGTGCGGCACGGAATATCGAAGAGGGCGGGTCTCTTTCGATAATTGCAACAGCGCTGATCGAAACCGGCAGCCGTATGGACGAGGTTATTTTTGAGGAGTTCAAGGGCACGGGTAACTCCGAGCTGGTTCTGGATCGTAAGATTGCCGATAAACGTGTCTTCCCTGCAATTGATATCCTCCGCTCCGGTACGCGGAAAGAAGAGCTGCTGGTGGATAAGGCGATTCTGACGAAGATGTTTATGCTGCGCCGAATTCTCAATCCGATGGGAACCATTGATGCGATGGAATTCCTGCTCGATAAGCTCAAGAAAACCAAGTCGAATGACGAGTTCTTCGACTCGATGAATTCTTAACGTCTATGCCATCCGCTGATACGATCTATGCGCTGGCCTCTGCACGGGGCAGGGCAGGGGTCGCGGTGATCAGATTGTCAGGGCCGCAAAGTGATGCGGCCCTTCTTTCTTTAGGCATAACCGATCTGCCTTTGCCACGGCGGACATCCTTACAAAAACTTCTGGATACCCGGGACGGATCGGTTCTGGATGAGGCACTGATTATCCGTTTTGCCGAAGGGTCCGGTTTTACCGGAGAACAAAGCGCGGAAATTCAGTGCCATGGCGGTCCGGCGGTGGTGGCAGCGATTTTAAAGGCGCTCGGCAATTTACCGGATTTACGGCTTGCGGACCCGGGAGAATTTACCCGCCGGGCATTTGATGCGGGTCGTCTTGATCTTGTTCAGATTGAAGCTCTTGCTGATCTGGTATCCTCTGAAACCGAGGTTCAGAGGAAGGCAGCGCTTATTCAATCCGATGGCGCTCTTGGCCGTCTGATCAGAGAATGGTCGGATACGCTGACAAAATCCTGTGCCTTGCTCGAAGCAACAATTGATTTTGCGGATGAGGATATTCCCGAAGAGACATATGATCTGGTGACGGAAAAAGTGTTTCACGTGAAACATTCGATCGCGTCTATGCTCAAAACAGCGGTTTTTTCCGAGCGTTTCCGGAACGGATGGCGGATTGCGGTCATCGGTGCTCCGAATGCGGGAAAATCCAGTCTGATTAATGCGCTCGCCCGTAGAGATATCGCGATTACCTCGCCGATAGCAGGGACGACGAGGGATGCGATTGAAGTCTCGCTTGATTTAAAGGGTTATCCTGTCACGCTGATCGACACAGCAGGAATGCGTGAAACGGCGGATGCTATTGAAACTGTCGGTGTCTCGCGCGCCCGTCAAACTGCGGAAACAGCAGATATGCGCATTGCATTGAGCGCGCATGATGCACCGATGACAGACGTTATTTCCGGATTGCTTCAACCTCACGATTTGCGTGTCATGAATAAATCCGATGAGAGAATCAGCGGCACATATGATCTGTACATATCGGCACAGGCGGGTGAAGGCCTGGATCAGCTGATAGATCAGATTACAAAGAGGCTTGATTTTTCCGACCCGTCATCCGGTGCCGTTCTTTTGCGGGAACGTCATGACAAAGCTCTGCGGGATACTTTGTCGGCAATAGAGCGTTATATATCCCAAACAGATGACGCTCACTTTTCTGTCCGCGATGCACCGGAAATTGCAGCGGAACATTTGCGTGAAGCCCGTCAAGCCCTCGGATCAATTACCGGGGATACCGGTGTTGAACAATTGCTGGATGTTATTTTCTCTGAATTTTGTTTAGGGAAATGAGAAAGAGTTTCTATGACTCATCTCTTCATAAATAGACGGGAGTGTTTCACGTGAAACATTTCGATTATGATGTCCTGGTTATCGGCGGCGGTCATGCCGGAAGTGATGCTGCACTGGCGGCGGCCCGCATGGGCGCGCGTACGGCACTGATTACACACCGCAAGGACCGGATCGGCGAAATGTCCTGTAATCCGGCAATTGGCGGATTGGGCAAGGGGCATCTTGTCAGGGAAATCGACGCGCTTGACGGAGCCATGGGTTATGTTGCCGATGCAGCGGGTATACAGTTCCGGATGCTGAATTTGCGCAAGGGTCCGGCGGTTCGCGGGCCACGCGCACAATCCGACCGCGCGCTTTACCGTTCCGCAATGCAGGCTGCATTCGGGCGTTCGGCTGTGATGGTGATCGAGACGGAAGCACGTGATCTTATTCTGGATGGATTGCGGGTAACCGGTGTTCTGACCGGTGAAGGTGCGATACTTGCCGGCGCTGTTATACTCACTACAGGAACATTCCTGAACGGACTGATGCATATCGGGGATCAGCGGACAGAGGGTGGACGTGCAGGGGATCCGCCTGCAAAGGCGATGGCCGATCGCCTTTATGCCCTTGGCTTGCCCATGGGGCGGCTTAAGACCGGAACACCGGCACGTTTGGATGCGCGTACAATTGATTTCAGTGTACTGGAGGAACAGCCAGGAGATGAAACACCGGTACCGTTTTCTTTCCTGACAGAGAAAATTACAACACCACAAGTGCCCTGTCATATCACCAGAACCACAGTTGCAGCGCATAGGATTATTGAACAGAACCTGAAAAAATCGGCTCTCTATGGTGGACAAATTGAGGGTGTAGGGCCGCGCTATTGTCCGTCGATTGAAGATAAAATTGTGCGCTTTGCTGAAAAGGACAGCCATCAGATTTTCCTCGAACCGGAGGGTCTGAACGATCATACAATCTATCCTAATGGGATATCGACATCCCTGCCGGTTGAGGTGCAACGTGCCTTTATAACGGAAATACCGGGATTGGAACAGGCGCGTATTCTTCAACCGGGCTATGCGATTGAATATGATTATGTCGATCCCCGTGCGCTTGATCCGACATTGGCATTAAAGGCCCTGGACGGTCTTTATCTTGCGGGTCAGATCAACGGTACGACAGGATATGAGGAGGCGGCGGCACAGGGCCTGATGGCGGGTCTTAATGCGGCGGCATATGTCTCGGGTTCTGATGATATCATTATCAGCCGTGCCGAAGGATATATCGGCGTCATGATTGATGACCTCGTTACACGGGGCGTCGCAGAGCCTTACCGGATGTTTACATCACGTGCGGAATACCGTCTGAGCCTGCGTGCGGATAATGCGGATCAACGTCTTACACCTCTGGGTGAGAAAATAGGCTGTGTCAGCCGTGAGCGTTCAGAAATGTTTCACGTGAAACATACAGCGCTTGTTGAAGGTAGAAAACAGCTCGAGTCTTTATCTGTAACGCCGCGTGATGCCGTGAATGCCGGTATAAAGCTTAATCAGGATGGCCGCAGGCGGACGGCCTTTGAACTGCTCGGCTATCGTGATGTCACCGTTGATCATATCCGGTCTATCTGGCCGGAGACGGGAACGATTGCCCCGTCCGCATTTGGGCAATTGGCGATTGATGCAATCTATGCCTCTTATCTCGACAGACAGGCGGCGGATATTGCTGCGTTTCAGCGTGATGAAGCGCTGCTGCTTCCAAAGTCACTTGATTATGCTTCGGTCCACGGTTTGTCGAATGAGCTACAATCCAAGTTGATGCGGACACAGCCGCGTACACTTGGCCAGGCTTCACGAATTGATGGAATGACACCCGCAGCGCTGACCGCATTATTGGGTCATGTGAAACGTGAAGCACAGGAGAGTGCATGAGCCGCGCGTTATTTGCGGAGCGAATGAATGTTTCACGTGAAACACTCGAACGGTTCGATATCTATGCCGAACGTTTGAGCAAATGGAATAAAGCGATCAATCTCGTTGCAAAACCTACATTGAGCAATGTGTGGGAACGGCATTTTCTCGATAGTGTGCAAATTCTGGATTATGTTCCCGGAACGGTCAGGACCTGGATTGATCTTGGATCAGGTGCGGGGTTTCCCGGGCTTGCTGTTGCGATATTGCGGCCTGATTTATCGGTGACACTGATAGAAAGCGACCGCCGCAAATCTGTTTTTCTGGCCGAGACAGCACGCGCCTGTAATGTATCCGTCAAAATCCTGACAGAGCGGGTAGAAAAAGTTGATCAACAGGCCGATGTTGTTTCAGCGCGCGCTTTTGCTTCCCTGCCGGATTTGCTCGCATTGTCCCGTCCCTTGCTGACAGAGAACGGAACGGCGCTTTTTTTGAAGGGTGAAAATGTCGCGAACGAATTGACCGAAGCGGAACGCCTCTGGCATATTGTTTACGAACAGTTTACGAGTTGTGCGGGTCACCGTGGCTCTGTCCTTTTAATAAAAGATTTTCAGCGGAGAACCGGCCTATGACAAAAAATCGCGAACACCGGGTCCTCGCAATCGCTAATCAGAAGGGCGGTGTCGGTAAAACAACCACGGCTGTTAATCTCGGAACCGCACTTGCGGCCGTCGGTAAGAAAGTTTTGCTCATCGATCTGGATGCACAGGGCAATGCCGGTACGGGTCTTGGTATATCCTCTGAAGATTATGATTATACCAGCTATCATGCAATGATCGGAGAGGCGGCATTACCGGATGCGATTATTCCGACCAAAGTAAAAGGCATGGATATCTGTCCGGCATCGCAGGACTTATCCGGTGCCGATCTTGATCTCTCCGGTATGCAGCGACGGGCACACCGTCTGGCAGATGCTTTGTGTGCAGGCGGTGGAACAGTCCTGAACCGTTATGATTATATCATGATTGATTGTCCGCCTTCGCTCAGCATGGTGACGATTAATGCAATGGTGGCATCGACAGGGATTATTGTTCCACTACAATGCGAGTTCTATGCATTGCAGGGGTTAAGCCAGCTGATAAAAACCGTCCGTCGGGTGAAAGCGACGCTCAATCCCGATCTTGATATTCAAGGTGTTGTTCTGACGATGTATGACAGCCGTAATAACCTGTCTGCACAAGTGGTTGAAGATGTCCGCGAGTATCTGGGCAAAATTGTGTATGATACGAAAATTCCCCGCAATGTACGCATTTCCGAAGCCCCGTCCCATGGAAAACCGGCACTTTTATACGATCATTCCTGTGCCGGAAGTCAGGCTTATATCCATCTGGCGAGCGAATTGCTTCGCCGTGAACATGATGCCATTGCCGCATAAGGAGTTATCCGATGAATGAAGTTCTGCGTTCACGGAAAAAACTGGGCCGGGGCCTATCCGCTTTGCTGGCGGATGATCCAGTTGATGAAATCAAGGACAATGATTTTTCGCCCGGTTCAACAGCGGTGGCACCGATTGCCCATTTGGAGGCAAACCCTGATCAGCCGCGTAAAACTTTTGATCAGAAGGATCTTGATACTCTTGCTGCGTCCATCAAAGAGAAGGGATTGTTGCAGCCGATATTGGTTCGGCATAATCCGCGAAATCCGGACGGGTATGAGATTATTGCCGGTGAACGGCGCTGGCGTGCTTCTCAGATGGCGGCATTGCATGAAGTTCCGATTATCGTAAAGGACTTCAGTGATGCGGAAACACTCGAAGTTGCCATTATCGAAAATGTTCAGCGTGCCGACCTGAACCCAGTTGAAGAGGCGGAGGGCTATGTCCGCCTGATCGACAATCACGATTACACACAAGAGCAGGTTGCGCAGGTCATTGGAAAATCACGCAGTCATATTGCGAATATGATCCGCCTGTTAAAGCTGCCGGTCAAAACTCTGACTTATCTGCGTACCGGTGAACTGAGCATGGGACATGCCCGCGCCCTGATCGGAAAACCGGATGCGGACAGACTGGCAGGTGAAATCGTAAAGAAGGGTCTTTCTGTCCGTGATGCGGAAAACATGACCAGCAAAAATGATACGGGCGGCTCTTCGCGAAAAGATAAAAACCGGCCGGATAAGCGTACTAAAGATGTTAATACAGCAGCATTGGAAGCTGATCTTGGCGCCGCTTTCGGGGCAAAAGTCAAAATCATCGAAGAGGGTAAGGGCGGCAGGCTCGAAATTACTTATAACACTCTGGAAGAGCTTGACGGAATTTGTGAGCGCTTAGGCGTCTGAAGCCGCTACAGGGTATAAGGGAAGTGTGATATCGAATTGTGCGCCGGTTAGGTTTTCAGAATTCAGAGTAATATCACCACCGAACCTGCGTATAATCGCCCGGCTGATCGAAAGGCCCAGACCGGCTCCTTTTTCATTTGTAGGCTTTGATCCGCGTGCGAATTTGTCAAAAATCATCGTCGCATCCTGCGGTGAAATGCCGGAGCCGTTATCGCTGACGCTGACACGGAACAGACCGTTTTCTATTCCTGTGGTGATTTCGATTACCGGTTCGGTGGCATCATTATATTTGATCGCATTTGAAATGATGTTGATGAACACCTGCGTCAGTCTGTCCTGATTGGCAAATACTGTTTCTGATCGAGCATCGTACTGCTCCCGAATCGTAACATTGGCCGAGGCCGCCAGACCGCGACAGGCATTGACCGCATGTTGAAGGGCCATAACCGGATCAATAGATGCCAGCGGAAAATCATCTCCCCTCTCAACAACACCGATATCCAGAATATCATCAAGCAGACGTGTCAGCCGTGTGCTTTCGATGCGAATAATATCCATAAAATAACGGGATTTTTCATCATCAATCTGTTTGCTCTGCGCCAGGATTTCCGAGAAAGAACGAATGGATGTCATCGGTGTGCGCAGTTCATGACTGACCTGACTGAGAAATTCGTCTTTTTGCGCATCCATATGCAACAGCTTGTCATTAGCGCTTTTTAACTGGGATGCGGTTTCCTCTAATTCACGGGATTTTTGTTCGATGCGCGTTGAATATTCCATCAGCCGCGCGGTTTCATCAGCAATTTCGACCAGTGCATCAAGGCTGATCCTTTCACCTCCGGCAACGCGGGAAATCATAGCCCGTGCGGAGGAAGCACCGACACTTGAGGCCATCCGGCGTTCAAGGTGATTGATAAAAGCATCATCGGGTTCGGGAAAATCGGTTTTCTGATTGTTGTCCTGCGCGTAATTCCGAAAGATATCATAGGCCTGGTTTGCACCCATGACACGCTGTGCCAGATCGAAAAGAGAATCCGCAGAAGCAGCCCGCCCGACAAGCTGGTGTCCACCATCGGGAGTGGACCGGAAAGCATCAACAAAAACAGTACTTTGCAGTTTTTCCAAGGGGCTTAAATCCCTGCTGAGTGAACCGAGGATAAAAAACAACGTATTGGTACTGATGCTCCAGAAAAAAGCATGCATCAGCGGGTCTGCGCCGCTTAACCCGAACAGAGCACCGGGGCGTAGTGCGCTGATCCCGAACGGCCCGTCCAGTGTCACCCTCTGCCACCAGTCTATATCCGCAAGTAATCCCGGCAACAACAAGGTATAAGTCCAGATCACAAACCCTCCCGTCAGGCCGAGCATTGCTCCGCGCCGGTTGGCACGGGGCCAGAACAAGGCACCCAGCAAAGCCGGTAAAACCTGTGCAACTCCCAGAAAGGCAACAAGCCCGATCGAGGCAAGGCCGGCACTTTGCGGGCCGAATTCGAGATAGAGAAAGCCGACAAACAAAATGCCACAAACCGCGATACGTCTGCTTTTCAACAGCAGGGCGCGCACATCACCGCCCGCCCGCATTCCAATCGTGCGGCGCAATGTCAGCGGCATGACAATGTGGTTTGAGATCATCGTGGACAGGGCAATACAGGACACAATGACCATAGAGGTTGCCGATGAAAATCCTCCGAGAAAGGCAAGCAAAGCAACGTCATCCCGCCCGGCGGCCAGGGGCATCGTTAGAACAAACATATCCGGATTGGAACCTGTCGGCAGCGTCGTCACCCCGACAGCGGCAATCGGCAGGATAAAAAGACT
>CALFWP010000119.1 GCA_937927905.1 uncultured Neomegalonema sp. | reverse complement strand
GGGGTGCGTCGCTTTGCCGGTTATTTTTTTCAGTAAGGCTCCGATGCTGCCGCAACCGGATGTCATTTCCTCTTCCGTGACCCCGCGGGCGCAAGTGTCGCATAGCTTTCGGACGAGGCGCTGGGCCGACGCAAGCCTCAGCGTTGCCATCAGCATGGCACGATCAACACCGATATCCTCAAGCCTCGTAATTGCGTCTATGGCACGGTTCGCATGCAGTGTGGAGAGTACAAGATGCCCTGTGAGCGCAGCCCTCAGCGCCAGTTCAGCGGTTTCCTGATCACGGATTTCCCCGACCATAATGACATCGGGGTCATGTCGCAGAACGCTGCGCAGAGCGGCAGCGAAGGTCCAGCCTATCCCCTGGGAAACCTCGAGTTGGACAAGGCCCTTTTTCCGGATTTCCACAGGGTCTTCAATTGTTACGATCTTACGGCCGACATCATTCACTGCATCAAGTGCGGCATGAAGTGTTGTGGTTTTTCCGCTTCCCGTAGGGCCTGTCACCAAGATCAGGCCGTTTGGTTGTTCCAGTGCCGCGCGATAGGATCGCTCAATATTTGCAGGCAGCTCAAGCGCCTCAAATTTTGCATGACTGGCATCGCTGTAGAGAAAGCGCAGTGTAATCGCCTCTCCATGCACACTCGGGGCTGTTGCTGCACGAATATCAACCTTACGCCCCGCAATGCGAAGGCTCATGCGCCCATCCTGTGCAATGCGGCGTTCGGCGATATCAAGGGCGCTTTCGATTTTAAGTCTTGAAACAACACCGGAGACAAGGGCTGCCGGCGGCGCATCAGCGACGGCTAAAACGCCGTCAATACGCAGCCTGATCCGTGCTCCCGACTCCAAAGGCTCCAGGTGCAGATCGGTCGCGCGCCGTTCTACTGCATTGGATAACATTGTTTCCACAAACCGTACTGTAGGTGCGTCATTGGCTAATTCTGCAAGCCTGTCCGTATCTTGCAGATCCGAACCGCTATCGCCCCATGCGCTTTCCCGGGCATTGCGCATTCGTTCAAGGGCGGCGTCAATGTCCCGCTCTGTTGCCAGCGAGAGCTTCAAACCCTCACCGTAAAGCATGTTCAGAGCGTCAATCGCACCAAAATCAGAAGGGTCGACAATTGCGTAATGTGCCGTTTCATTTTCAAATGACACCGGCAGAATGGAACGCCGCTGTAGAAATCCGAACGTAAGATGATCATCGGTAGGCGGGATTTCCGGCAGATTGTCCCTTCTCAGGACTTCCATGCCGGTTGCGGTAGAAGCGGCATTTACCCAATCCTGTTGGGACACCAACCCCAGGCGGTCAAGTATCAACGATAAGCGTTGTCCGATACGATCGGAGGCGTCAATCGCACGCTCAAGATCCTCTTCCGAAAGCTTTTTCGCTTTAACAAGGAGGCCGATGATACGATCTGAAATCTCAGAACGCTGTGGGCCCTGACTTGTTTCTTCAATTGCAAGGGCGGAGCGGGCCACGTTTACCATTTTCCTTATGTGAAGTGTTTCAAAGGAATTTTAGCGTAGGCTGTAGAAGATTTAGTTAAGAGCTATGCTTTTGTACTATAAAGGCTTTGGCATTTTTGATCCGACAGTTATGTCAGTGGATTTCCGTCCGGCAGACATTTTTAGGCCCTTGGCGCTGATATTGTCCAATCTCCATCCGCCGACAGACATTCCGTTCTGAATCCGTATTGTTTCACCTGTACTGTTATTTTGCAGGATCGCTATGGATTTTGCATTCCGGACAACAACGCCGACCAGGGTGTGAACAGGTGCCGGAGGTTGAACCTTTTTCTTCTCGGTTTCTTTGTATTCTTCACGGGGAGTTTCGACAACGACGATTTCAGGTTCCGGTTTGGCAGTATACGGACGCCGTGTTTCTGTAAAAAGCGGACGCGAAGCGAGAATATCGAGCGATAATTCAGGCCTGTTCACGGAAGTTTCCGCGTGTTTATAAATGTTTACGGATGTATGTTGTATCGCAGGAAGAGGTTCAAACACTGTGTCGAAATGTGCTTTAGCCTGCCAAATGGCAAATGCGCAGCATATCACAACCGGCATAAGAGCGGCGAGACGCTGCAATCCATCGAAACGGTTCATGTGCCGTCTCCATTGTAAACACTAAGAGGAGTGACACGCAGAGAAAAGGTTAATGTTTCCTCTTCGCTGTCTTCATCGGAACCATACCAGTAATCATTTTTATTAAGCGTGTAGCCGAGCACTATCGCCGGGGATGTTTCCTGGCCCAGTTCATTTAAGTAACGGGCGATAACTTTTTCCGGTGCATTCGCTTCAAGCAGCAGGACCGGCCCCGCGTTTTCTTCAGCTTGATTTTCGCTGACGGAGTCGATCAACAGCCCCGAACGTTCCGCAGTATCACCAAGCCAATCACGTAAATCCGTCGTGGCCAGGTAAACATCAGGTTCGTCTCCGGCAGCGGGAATAGCGCCGGAGGCTATACGCGCACGTAGTGTTTCAGCATGTGCCGATACACGGGACAGTCTTTCAAGTTTACTCCGGTCATCATGTGCAGCATTCAGAAGCGGAGCGCTTATAACGGCCATTACACCCAGGCATATCGCAAGGACAAAGCTTGCTGCCGCATACGCAAGTCCCGGTTTCTCAAATGTCAGAGGGATCATTGTGTCGGGTCCTGTAGGGTTGCTTCTATTACAAAAATCTCTCCGCTGCCGCTGCGTTGAACATCGCCGGCAAGTCTTGCATTCGAAAGACCCTCAATCGCTGTGACCAGCCTCAGGGTATCCGCTGCAGTTCCTCCTCGTCCTTCAATTTGAACAGCATCGCCATCAACAGAAAAAGATTTCAGGGAAACTGTGTCCGGAAATGCTTCGGCAATACGGCCGATCAGCGAAATGCGTTCATAAGATCGGTTCTGTCCTGTTCTGCGAGCTTCCTGTTGTCCGGATAATACGTTCATACGCGCTATTAACGCCTGATCCACCCGATTTTGCTGTACGGAAGCCTCCAGCTTATCCGCGCGAATTGACGAGCTGATCGTTATGCTCATTGCAAACAGGAGAAGTGCCCCCGCCAGTGATGCTCCCCATACCGGTATACGCGGCATGCGACGGCGGGACGGGCGTATCCATGGCGGTACCGTTGCCCACTCCCGGGCATTTGTGGCCGGTTGACGCCGTACCGAGCGAACCCGGATCCCTGAAGACCTCAGCATATCGAGGACATTCAAAACCGGTTCCGCCAGCGTTACAGAAGCCGTCACATGCCATGATCCCTCCTTCCAGCGCGCCGTCCAGAAGCATAAGCACGCGTCTTCCGGAAACGGTGACTGTTCCATCACCATATTTTCACAATTCAGGATGGTCTTTTGACGCGATCCTGCAGGCACGACTGTTTCAAGATCAACCGCAGCAGAGCCTTTAAAGATCAAATCCACAGAGCGGATTTTCGTATTCGCGAACGTTCCGGCATCAAAGGGTATTTTTTTACCTTCACGGCTGATGTGGACGTTTTTTCCTTCAAAGATAACGGACGTATCCGAAGGAAGAGGTGTCCTTGCATCAGCGTCCCACAACGCAGCGAGGCCCGCCCCGGCGTGGGCGTAAAGCCCAGTCGGAACGGTCTGCAATTTACTGTCTGAATAAGCCACCAATGTCAGCCTATGCTCTCAGGAAGTTCTGATCCGTCCAGCGCCAGTCCGGAAGGACTTCTCTGACGAAACGGGGAGGCAGGCCAAGGTGCCGCACGAGAATTTCTGCTAAAATATCCTGGTATTGGATTTTGTACGGGACATAACGCGCGTCGCCTTGAATCCGGCCGTTACGGAAATCAGCAGGGTCCGGAAGGGCATCCATATCCGCCGCAATCTGGCGCTGAACATCACCACCGAATGCAAACCATGCACCGCCCCACCCGTGATCGGTACCAAAGCTGCCGTTCTGTTGAACGGTGCGACCGAATTCGGTGCAGACGAGAACAACGACATCATCCAGTAATGCGCGTTCTTTCAGGTCGCGGTAGAATGTGACAAAATCTTCCGCTCCACTTCTGATGCCTGCATTTCTCTCGAAGCTCTGAGATGTAAAGCGGTCGTTGTCGTTGTTGTTCGGCAATTGTGCACCGTGCATATCCCAGCTCACATTCCAGTCAACGGACGCAACCTCCAGCGGAACTCCGTCATTCAGAAGCTGGGCGACGAGTTTCAGTCCTTGCCCTAAGCGGGAGCCGGAATAGGCGCGTCCGGCAAGCGGTGAATCGTCATATGCAGCCGCAGCATTGTTCACGATATCGATGCTGTTTAGCATCAATGCGGATGTGCGGTCGATCTGGGCTTTGTAGGAGTTTTGCTCGGACTTTGCATTAATCACCCTGGACAGCTCTTGCAGTAGCTGATTTTCCGAACAGCCGCTGTCTGAGCAGTAGTAGCCATTAATAAGGCCGAAAGAATCCGCATTTTCAATTGCCGGTACGCTTACAACGCCTTGCAGCTCACGGCTTAAGGATGATTTTCCGAGTACGGACCCGGCCAACATATTATCATTGCCGCGCACCTGCAGGTAACGGTTCATATAACCGTCCATGTCGTCATTGGTGGACGCCTGACCGATCCAGCGTTGTGCCGAAAAATGTGACCGGTTGTTTTCCGGAAAACCGGTTGCCGGTGAAATCATCATCCGGCCTTCTTCCCAGATTTCCAAAAGTGGTTCCAGGTTCGGATTCATGCGCCGTTTGGTGCCACGGCCATAATTCAGATTTAGGGCAACATCCCTTGGTATCGCCAGTCCCGGACGCAGTACTTCATAATTCGGGTCATCAACCATCGGGAAAAGGTGAAGGCCATCTGCGCCGCCGCGCATGAAAACCTTGACGAAGGTTTTACCGCCCGAGCTTCGACCGATGGCAAGATCGGTTCCGGCGAACGTGCCGATTGAAGCTGCTGTGGTGGCTAGTGAAGCCATGGAAAGAAAATTACGACGGTCCATCATGAGAGGAATCTCCGGAATTCATAAAGTGTTTCTTGGTGAATTTTCCGGCACAGCCTTTCATACCGTGCCGGAAGCTAAGATGAGCTACTGCAGCTGCGCCGTCGGGACGATCGCAACCAGGCCCAGCGCCTTTTTGATCAATTTCGGCTCATCCGGTGCATGGAAGGTATCGTCACCATCGTTGAGGACACGAATGACCGCATTATACTCAGCGGCCGTGTAGCGTCCGCCGGTCATAAGCGTCAGCAGGTAATCAGCAACTTCCTGAGCGGTTTCGAGGTTTTCCTTAAGAACGGCCTCACCAATACGGATATTGTAATAATCCTCGTTTGCGTTCCTGTTCGTCAGTAAAGTTTGCACTGCGTCAAATTTACTGACCATTGTGCCGCTGCTGATCCAGTCTGTTCCGTTCTCCGGCAATCCGTCGGGTGTAGGGAAACCTAGCATTCTGAATCCGCCTTGTCTGGCAATCTCCCAGATTGTCCTTCCGGTGATCTGTGTTTGACCTTTACGGGGATGCAGATCAAACGCGCGGCCCACGGCAACGGCATATTCAAAGCCACTTCGGACTTTACCGCGTCCGGCCGAGCTTCGCGCGACGTATTTGTCGTTCAGGAGAATTGCTTCCAGCATCGGCTTGATCTGACCGTCGGTTTCGGTCCAGGCGTCACGACACTTTTTGACGTAATTTCTGGTTTTGTCGCCATCTGCCACCAGCAAATTAACGAGTTTGCCGCAAATGAAATTCTTAGTGTCCGGGTGCTGAGCCAGAATACTCAGTAATTTTCTGCCTTCACGAACACCGGCGTGACCTTCACGTCCTTTAAAGAAGCCGTCTTTACCAAGAAACGGGATAACTTTGTCTTCTGTTACGTGATGCTCAGGGCGGAATTTGAAGGTATATAGTTCGCCAATCGGCCCCTGTCTCGACTCCGGTGCAGGAGTGCTGCCCCAGCCGGTCAGAATTTTTGCAACTTCGATAATATCCTCATCGCCATAGCTTGAATCGACACCGACTGTATGCAATTCCAACAATTCACGGGCATAGTTTTCGTTCATGCCGTTTCTTGTGCTATGGTCGTTATCAAGATAGCTTTGCATTGTTGGTGAATGCGCGCTGAAACGGAGCAATTCTTCAAAAGAACTCATCGCAAGGTTGCGGAATCCGTTCCATTCAACAGCTTCATACAGAAGGGTTGAGCGGTCGCCGCGGATGGTGTGGAAATGGTTCGCCCAGAACCGCGTCATCACCTCATTCAACTGCCATTTACTGTAAAGTGCATGACCGATATTATGCCGCGCGACGTAAGCCTGGCTATAAAACCCGTGCACTTTCACGATGCCAGCTGCGTTAGGTATTGCAGTATTAGCCGCAACTTCCTTGTGAGAAAGGTTTTTTCTGTATCCCAGGCTGTATAGCAGCGGATCATCACTGCGATCAGGATTCAATTGTTCACGGACATAGTTTTCAAATCCGATGCGGCGCACGCGGTTGTAAAGTTCCGGGGTTGCGCCAAAGCTGATCCGATTAAGTGCGGCTACCGTACCTGATGTATCGGCTTCGCCGAAAACAGTAATTCTGGTCGGGGCGGATTTTGTACCATCTTCTTCGATGCCGCGGGCAAGGAACGTTAAGCGGCTTCCACCTGCTTTTTTGAACATCCCGGGAAACACCCGGAACGCAAACTGTCCGCGATCTCTTCCGGTCGCGACAACAATCTTACGGTCAATTTCGACGATTGTGATTTCAACCCGGGTGTGTCTTTCCGGATAAAGAACATTGCCGAAAAGCGTTTCACCCCACTTGGAGACACTATCTCTATTTTCGTGACTGGTGAATATGACATCTGCAAATTGTGTGTTTCTGTCGGCCGCAACTGTGGCGGTCTGGGCTTGTGCTGAAACGGGGGAAGCCAACAGACCGGCTATACTCATTGCAAGGGCTCGAGAAATAAGGAGGGATTTTTTCATTGAGCTGCTTTCCATGCTTAACTGTAATCTTTTGTTATTTACGTTAATTATTGTAAATTAAAAGTAAATATTACTTTGAATTAAAAACTTTTCTGACTATATATAATAATAATACAAAATATGATTAATTTATTTACAACATTTACAAATGTTCATTGTATATCCAAATATAAATAAATTAAAAAATTTACCATATTGGTATTTTTTAATTTACCAATTATCAAAATGTAAAAAATTTTC
>CALFWP010000118.1 GCA_937927905.1 uncultured Neomegalonema sp. | reverse complement strand
GGCAAGCTCGGTCCTGTCAGCTGTTGTGATGAAGGACATGTCGAGATGACGCGCACGCTCCGTAAAATCAGCCATAGTTTTGGTGCGATGAACAGGATCAACATTGATTTGGATCATCCGCGTACCAGGCAGAGCTTCGCGCAGGCGTATAAAATCCGCCTTAGCGCATAGGTCGGCATGGCCGAATATGATCAGGTCCGGTTTATAGTGACGGGCGGTTTCCAGAAGGCGGCGGTTCATTGCTTTGATCCCGAACCGCTTTGACGGCAGGACTGACGCCTCTCTGGAGGTATCACGGTCGGAGAAAAGCAGAACCATATGACCGCAGCGTATCAATCCGTTGCGGAGCTTGTATTCCGTACTGTACCAGCGCCCTTGCAGGCGGCTGCGGTCGGCATTGGCGACGAGGAGGATACGAAGCGGTTTCATGCCCCTATAAAGGGGTATGGTTCTATGCGGTCAAGTTTTCCTGCACACCGCATATGAACGCGCTTCGGTATTGGTTGGGAGGTTAGCGCACACCGTCCGGCCAAAGGACCACGCGGATCGTTTTCATCAGAATGATGATATCAAGAAATATGCTGAAATTCTTGGCGTAATACAGATCATAGCGCAGTTTCATACGGCTGTCGTCTTTACTTGCGCCATAGCGGTAGTTGATCTGTGCCCAGCCGGTCAGACCGGGTTTCACACGATGGCGTTCGTCATAATAGGGCAGCTCTTCCGTCAATTGCTGCACAAAAAACGGCCGCTCGGGTCTTGGCCCGACAAGGCTCATTTCGCCCTTCAGGATATTCCAGATTTGCGGCAATTCGTCGATACGTGTTGCTCTCAGAAATCTGCCGACCCGCGTGATCCGGGGGTCGTTTTCACCGGCCCAGACCGCCTGGCCATCGGCCTCGGCATCGGTGCGCATTGAGCGGAACTTGAAAATATCATAATGGGCGCCACCCAGCCCGACACGGGTTTGCGAATAAAACACAGGGCCTTTGCTGTCGATTTTGATGGCCAGTGCTGCCAGCAAAAGAACCGGTGACAGGATTATAAGCGAAATTGTGCTGACGAAAATATCAAGGATGCGTTTGATCGTCATGGACCAAAGCGCAAAACCGACAGTTTTTGAGAAAATAAACCGTGCGGGATACAAGTTTTCCAGGTCAACCATCCCAGTCTCGTTTTCACCGAAATCAAGGCTGTCAAAAATACGGATTCCTGCGGCCTTGCAATCCAGCAGACCGGCATGGGGCAGAGGTGCCTGGCGGTTGGCAACGACGATTTCCGCTGCGTCCAGCGCTTTGGCACGGGAAAGCAGTTTTCCGCGCTGTGCGGCCTCGGATACCGGCATCACACCTGTCACATGGGCATCACAGCCGGTGCGTGTCGTAATGGTTATCGTGTCTGTGACAGCGTTGCCTTCACCGATGATCAGGATACGCCGCTGGAACGGTTCGGCACGCAGGATGCGGCTGAACAGGAAGCGGGCGGTTACAACAGCCGCATAGGAAAAGGACGCGCAGGCAATCGCATAAAAAGGCGAAACCCAGATATTGCCCATAATATAAACGATTGTGAAGCCAAGACCCACTCCGGCAACGCAGGCGATACTGAGACGTTCCGTCATTGTCGGCATATCTACGCGGGCATCCGGTTCATAAACGCCAAGGGCGATCATGAATGTCACTGTCAGAATGGCCGGCAATGTTGCCGCAGTTGTAAAACCGGACGGACCACCCGGTGATTGTACAACCAGTGTCGCAATCAGAAAGATGGCCGTGTAGACCATCGTTGCCTCTATTGCCCCTAAAATCAGAACCGACCGGCGGACTGAATGGCCAAAAACCTGCATCATAGTATTGCTACCTCTCAGCCCGCACATCTGCTTTTTTGACTGACCCCAGAGTGCAAGTCTAATGCCCCGGGGTTGAGGTTTTCTGAATAATTGCAATGATTTCAATGTATTATGGTTGCTTATAAGTTAAGTTTGCAAAGTTGTGCAATTTTACAAAGTAAAATAAGGGGCTTTTCCGCTGTCGATGCCGGCGGACCGGCCCGGCCCGAAAAATTGGATGTGTCTGAAAAATCAGACATAAAAAATCCGGAAAGCGCATGATACGCTTTCCGGTCCGGTTTGAAATATCAGTTTGCGGATGCAAAGCTGCTTGGTAGTTTGAATACCCAGACAGAGCCGCCCTGGTTCAGATATTTGACCTGCTTTGCGACTTCACCGCCCCAAAGAGGGACAGCGCCTCCCCAGCCTGAGGCAATTGCTACATATTGTTCCCCGTCTTCTTCCCAGGTGACAGGCTGTCCGACAATGCCGGAGCCGGTCTGGAATTTCCAGAGCACTTCGCCGGTTTCATCATCCAGCGCCTTGAAGTGCCCCTCCGGAGTGCCGATGAACACAAGCCCTCCGGCGGTGGACATAGCACCGCTCCAGAGCGGGGCTTCGTTTTTGTATTCCCATTTGATCTCGCCGGTGACAGGATCAATGGCTTTCAGGCTGCCGATATAATCTTCAAACAGCGGTTTGATGGTAAAACCGGCCCCGAGATATGCTGCCCCTTTTTTATAGGTGATCGGCTCGTTCCAGATATCCATGCCCCATTCATTCGAAGGAACGTAGAACATCTTGGTTTTGCGGCTGAATGACATGGGCATCCAGTTCTTACCGCCGAGGAAGGACGGAACCGCAAAAATGGTATCGCCTTTTTTGCCGTCAGTGGAATCGGCCGGATTTCCTGGGCGGTTTGCCTCGTTGAAGATCGGGCGACCGTTTTCGTCAATGCCCTTGGCCCATGAGATATTTTCCACGAAGGGTGTTGCAGAGATAAATTTACCGTCTTCACGGTTCAGAACATAAAAGTATCCGTTCCGGTCTGCAGTCGCCCAGCGCTTTTTGCCGTCACTGCCCTGATAGGCAATGACTTCATTGGTGCCGTCATAATCCCAGCCCTCACGCGGGGTTGTCTGGAAGTGCCACTTGATCTCGCCGTTGTCAGGATTGATGGCGACACGGCTGGCGGCATAGAGGTTATCGCCTTCGGTGCCCTTCGGATTACCGGCACCGCGCAGCCAGGAATTCCACGGCGCGGGGTTGGAGGTGCCGAAGACCAACGTATCGGTTTCTTCGTCATAGGATCCGCCGAGCCAGGTTGACCCGCCGCCGGTTTTCCACATATCGCCGGGCCAGGTCGCATTCAGCGTGCCGGTCATGGTGGATTCTTCACCCTTATAGGTGCCCATATGCCCTTCGATGGTCGGACGGGTCCAGATCAGTTCGCCGGTTTCGGCATCACGGGCCTGTACCTCGCCGACAATTCCGAATTCACCGCCTGAATTTCCGGTGATCACCATGCCTTTTACGATAAGCGGTGCAGCGGTATAGCTGTAACCGGCCTTGTAATCGGCGATTTTCTTGCGCCAGACGACCTTACCTGTTTTACGGTCCAGTGCGACGATCCGCGCATCCAGTGTGCCGAAATAAATTTTATCGCCGTAAATTGCTGCACCGCGGTTGACCACATCACAACAAGGCAGAATGCCTTCGGGCAGGCGGGCGTCATACTGCCAGACCTCCTCACCGGTCTTCAGGTCGATAGCGTATAGCCGGGAATAGGAACCGGTGATATACATCATGCCGTCATAGATGATCGGCTGTGCTTCCTGACCGCGTTGTTTTTCCCCGCCGAAGGAGAAGGCCCAGGCCGGAACCAGGCGCTTGACATTGTGGCGGTTGATGTTGGTCAGCGGGCTGTAGCGTTGCAGGTCACGGCCCATGCCGTTTGTTACGATCTGTGATGTGTTTTGCGCATCCGACGCAATATCCTCGTCCGTAACTCCGCCCTCGGCATAAGCGAGTCCGCTTACTGAAAGTGATAATGCGGCGGCAGTCGCCAGAAGTTTCTTCATGTCACTCCTCCCTGTCGTTTTTGTACATGCTATGCTCTTTGCAGCGCGAATTTTGAGCCTTTGCTGTGTTACAATCTTATACGGGTATTGCACGCCGTCAATTCCATTGCTGTACCGGGTCGGGTTTGCCGCATGGCGGTTGAGTACAGATGATATGACGGTTTACGATCCGTTGACGGTTCCGGCTTTTACTCCACCTCAACCGGTACGGGATCAACCGGTTTAAGCGTCCAGCCCTCATCAAGCCAGCCATCGGTGCCCTCTGCCAGCCAATAGACAGTCTGATATCCCAATGCGGTGGCGCGCTGCGCAGCATTCCAGCTCATCCAGCAATCGGAAATACAAAACAGGACAATCGGGCGGGACGGATCACCCATTGTCAGGCGTTCGAGGTTTTGTGCAAAGTAATCTTGGATGGTTTTATCAAAAGACCCGCGCCCGACCTCCGGAAGCCAGACTGCACCCGGGATTGACATTCGTTGTCCGGAGAC
>CALFWP010000117.1 GCA_937927905.1 uncultured Neomegalonema sp. | reverse complement strand
TATCCGCAGCAGGTTTCTCTGATTTTGCCGGGTCTACGCTGGTACACTCGACCGGCGGATGGGCGGCGCTAGCCGGTGCCATACTGCTTGGTTCGCGGGCAGGTAAATACAAAGACGGCCAGATTCATCCGATGCCAGGCTCTTCGATGCCACTGGCAACGCTTGGCACCTTTATTCTTTGGCTTGGCTGGTTCGGATTTAACGGCGGTTCGCAACTCGCACTCGGATCAGTAAGTGATGCGGATGCGGTCAGTCAGATTTTTGCCAATACCAATATTGCGGCCGCGGGCGGCGCATTGGCAGCAATGATCCTGACACAGATGCTGTATGGTAAAGTCGACCTGACCATGGTTCTGAACGGCGCTCTTGCGGGCCTCGTGTCCATAACGGCAGAACCGCTTTCCCCGACGATGATCGAGTCGATGCTCATCGGTGCCGTCGGCGGTGTAATCGTCGTATTCACTGTCCCCTTGCTTGATCGCCTGCGCATTGATGATGTTGTCGGAGCAATTCCGGTTCACCTTTTCGCGGGTATCTGGGGAACGCTGGCTGTTGCCTTTAATACGCAGACCGAGGGTGCCGACGGCGTGCGCAGCGTCGGTGAACAGTTCTTTATCCAGCTTTACGGTGTTGGGCTGGTCGGGCTGTTCGTCTTTGTCGTCAGCTTTGTACTGTGGGCAATCCTCAAACTCATCACCGGTATCCGTGTGAGTGAAGAGGATGAGTATAACGGCCTTGATGCAGCAGAAATCGGCATCGAAGCTTATCCGGAGTTCGGAAAAGGGTCTCAGTCCCTCTGATCCCTGTCCGTTCTATCCCGTCTCCGGTTGATTAACTACCGACCGGAGACGGAATAAAGTACCGGTTATAAGCCGCCCAGAATCATATCGGCAACTTTTTCCGCGACCATAATCACCGCCGCACTGGTACTTCCGGATACAAGACGCGGCATAACCGACCCGTCCATCACGCGAAGCCTCTGCACGCCATTCACGCGGATTTCCGGGGCGCGTTCAGGATCGGAAGAGGTGATATGAACGCTGCCTCTGCTTTCCGGCCTCAACACGCAGACCGACGCCGTATAACCTGAAAATTCATGTAAAGCTTCACCGACCTTTGGGCTGTGACGCACAATGCTTGATGCCCTGCTCTGACAGTCTGCCCCGTCACCGATGCCCGAAAGCTCAAGTCATTGCGGGGAATTGATCGCACCACCACATAAAATCATCTCGGCATTGGCCGCAGCGTGATGGGTCGCGCTGTTTTTGATATATTCAACACCGGTTGCGCGCTGCCCTTCAAATATAACACGTCTGACCAGCGCGCCCGTTTCAATGCACAGATTATTGCGACTACAGGTCCAGTCTGAGATACCCTTTTGCGGCACTTCAGCGCCAGCTGTTGCGCATCGTGGTCTGAAAATAACCGCTGCTGACTCGCTCATATAACTGGCGGTAAACAGGTGCCGGGCGCTCTGGAAACAGATGTCTTGCTATCCGCATTTTCTCGAACAACGCACCTTGCCAAAAGCAGGCATAAGCGGGTTTTACAAAGTCACTTCCGTAGAGCCGGAAAGCCTATCACTTTACGGGAAGTCGCGGTAAATTATTGCCTCATGCGGTGCTCCAAAAATAAGTACATTCAGGAACTGACGGAATGATGCAAAGACGGCAGATTTTGAAAGGTGTTACCGCCTTAGGTGCGATAACAATGACAGGACGCTTTGTGACAGCACAAGAACACCCTACCCCTTATGTGCCGCCGGAGGAACACCCTCACGAACTGACATTCATGCAATGGCCTGTCAGCCGCCGCGTATACCGCGACCCGGTTTTTCTGGAAATGGTGCAACAGACCATTGCGGATATTGCCAATACGATTGCGGCCTTTGAACCGGTCATTATGCTCGCGGATGCCGCCGATCACCGCAAAGCGAGCGCGGCACTGTCAGCGGATGTTACCCTTTGGGATATACCGACAGAGGATCTCTGGTGCCGCGATTCCGGCCCGCTTTTTGCCATAACTCAGGATGGTAAGCGTGTAGTCAGCCATATCCGTTTCAACGGTTGGGGCGAAAAGCAAATTCATACCCGCGATGGCATGATTGCCGGAAAAATTGCTGACAGACTCGGGTTTGACCTCATCCCTTCAGGTGTCACAGGTGAGGCGGGAGGGATAGAACATGACGGGCACGGCCTGTTAATGGCCCATGAAAGTTCCTGGGTTAATCCGAACCGGAATCCCGGTCTGTCCCGTGATGTTATCGGAGAACGCCTGCTTAGCGCATATGGCGCGGACCGGATGCTTTGGTCTGAGGGTGTAATCGGACAAGATATCACAGATTATCATATCGACAGCCTGGCCCGATTTACCGGGCCGGGACGGGTTCTGATCAACCTGCCGGATAATCCCGATGAAACCGACCCGTTTCACCTGGCAGCCCTAAAAACCCATGACCGGCTTAAAACGGCGGGTATAGAGGTACATGTTATTCCGGAACCCCACGACAGACGCGTTAAAAGCTTAGATTTTGTAGCGTCTTATGCAAATTACTACGCCTGCAACGGCGCGGTTATTGCAGGGCAATTCGGCGATAGTGAAACAGATCGTATTGCAGCGGATACATTGCAACAGCACTATCCCGACCGTGAAATCGTTCTTCTCAATGTCGATCCGCTAGGAGAGATCGGCGGCGGTATCCATTGCGCGACACAACAATTGCCCGCGGTACAAATCTGTACCGAAAAAGGCGCGTTTAATCCGGCCCGTTTGTGATATATCCGGCCAAATGAGACTACCCGTTACCCCTGATGCAGACAATACGGAACCGCCTGTTGAGGAGCGGCCCGTTATAGGCGATCCGAGCTATAATCCGCCGCATGGCCCTCTGGTGATCCTGCATGAAGATGAGGAACTTTTGGTCCTGGATAAACCGGCAGGATTGTTGTCTCAGGCCGGACTACGTCCCGAGCTGGCCGATTGCATGGAATCCCGGGCGCGTGATTACTGTAAAAGCATTTCCCTGGTTCACCGTCTTGACCGTGATACATCCGGGATACTGATTTTTGCAAAAAATCCCAAGGCGCACAGGCATCTGGGCCTGCAATTCGAGCGTAGACACCTGAGCAAACTTTATACGGCAGTGGTTTATGGCGTTCCCGACGGGGACAGCGGCCTCATTGACGCGCCGCTGCGGTCCGACTGGCCGAACCGTCCGAAACAAAAAATCTGCACCACCGGTAAGCCATCGCAAACCGCGTGGAATGTACTTTCACGGAGCACAAAAACCACGCGCCTCAGCCTTCATCCCCTGACAGGGCGAACGCATCAACTGCGCGTTCATCTCCTGAGTATCGGATATCCGATCCTTGGTGATGTGCTCTATGCACCGCCCGAAGCGCAGGCGGATCGACTTCATCTACATGCGACGCGGATGCAAATCAGACATCCGGATGGCGGGCGCCACATGGAAATCATAGCATCCTGTCCATTCTGAATGATGACACTCTGTTAAAGGTGAATTAAAGTTTTAATGCGCTCAAACGGGGTTTTGAAGCTGTCAAACCGGCTAACATGTAAAAATTTTACGATTTAAAGCAAAAATCTGTTTCACTTTCTTTTAGAATATTTAGGGTCCGCGCAGGTATAAGAATTTTTGAATCTGTCGTTAGCATACGCAGTACACATTATCGAAAGAGGCACCGATGAGAGCCACCCGCGTCGTCCAGAAGATCCTTTCAAACTACGAATCCGACAATCCCGGCACAAAAGCCAACCTCTGCCGCATCCTTATGAACGGCAAGCTGGGCGGCACCGGCAAGATGATCATCCTGCCTGTAGATCAGGGGTTCGAGCACGGCCCGGCCCGCAGTTTTGCGCCAAATCCGGCAGCCTATGATCCGCATTATCATTTTCAACTTGCAATCGATGCGGGACTGAATGCGTTTGCAACGCCGCTGGGCATGATGGAGGCCGGTGCGGATACTTTTGCAGGCCAGGTGCCGACAATCCTGAAGGTCAATTCGGCCAACTCACTGCTCCCCGAAGAGGCGGGTAAAGATCAGGCGATCACCGGCAGTGTTGACGACGCTCTGCGCCTCGGCTGTTCCGCTATCGGTTTTACCATCTATCCCGGTTCCGCGCGGTCGCTGGAAATGATGGAAGAAATCACAATGATGATCGAGGAAGCCAAGGCCAAAGGTATTGCCGCCGTTGTCTGGTCCTATCCGCGCGGTGAGGCCATTACTAAAGCGGGCGAGCTATCGATTGACGTATCATCCTATGCCGCACATATGGCCGCATTGCTCGGCGCTCACATCATCAAAGTAAAGCTTGCCACCTCGGATATTATGCAGGACGAGGCGGCGAAAGTTTACAAAGCCGAAAAAATTGCGATCAAGACCCAGGCGGAACGTGTGGCCGATGTTGTCAAATCCTCGTTCAACGGTCGCCGTCTCGTTGTGTTCTCAGGCGGTTCCAAAAAAGGTGCGGATTCGGTCTATGACGACGCCCGCGCTATCCGTGATGGTGGTGGCAACGGTTCGATCATCGGACGCAACACGTTCCAGCGTGAGCGTGGCGAAGCCCTCGAAATGCTCGGTAAACTGATTGAAATCTACAAAGGCAAAGCCTGATTTTTACTCCTGACCGGTCGGGTGGATAATCCGGCCGGTCAGTTCTTCCTGTTAGCATGTATGATGTGATCAAGCCGACGTGATTGGCCGACAGCACCGCGTACTTCTAAGTATCTTCCATGCGCTATTTCATTATAACATTGCTCAGCACTCTGCCAGCTACGGCCTCCGCTAACGAGGCCCGCGTAGCACTTTACGGTACATGGGGTACAGATGCCCAATGTGAACGAAAGCCGATTCAGGAAGGTGGAACCGTACTTGCCGAACCCTTTAAAATCAACGCGCGCTGGCTGATACAAGGGTGGCATGCATGCAGTCTGAAATGGGGGCCGACGGATATCCGCGAAAACGGTATATTTACCGGAGCACACGCCCAGTGCGGCGAGGATTCTGTGCGTGGTTATTTTATCGGTATGACATTGTCAGGGGAACAGCTGACCCTGCGCTGGGACTTCCCTATTTCCAAAGGTCCGCTCAAACGCTGTCCGCAATCCTGACACTGTCTGTTCATTAATAAAGTCCTGATCCAGGTACTTGATCTCCAGATCCGGAATTTTCTTGTGTTATTCTCCGCGCCACTCGGGATCACGCTTTTCTATGAAGGCGTCGATGCCTTCGGTCGCATCATAACTCATCATATTCTGTGCCATGGTTTCGCCGGCATCAGCATATGCGGCGGCCAGGTCAAGACCGGGTAAGCGGTGGAACAGTGCCTTTCCCGTGCGCAGCGGTACAGGGCTTTTGCCTCGCAGGTTATCGGTGATGCGTTTGACCTCCGCGTCCAGCATTGCCTCCGGCACCGCGCGATTGATCAAGCCCCAGTTTTCAGCGGTTGCCGCATTAATGAATTCGCCGGTAGCTAACATTTCAAACGCACGTTTGCGGCTGATAACACGGGTAAGCGCGACCGAAGGCGTCGAACAATATAGACCAAGATTGACGCCGGATACACCGAACTTTGCCGTCTCTGCAGCAATAGCCATATCGCAGGTCGCAACAAGTTGGCATCCGGCTGCGGTCGCCAATCCCTGTACTTTTGCGATCACCGGAACCGGCAGCGCGACAAGACTTTGCATAAACGCCGAACAGCGCGCAAAAAGCGTGCGATAATAGTCAAGCTCCGGCGTGTTGCGCATTTCCTTCAGGTCATGACCGGCACAAAATGCACGGCCTTCGGCGGTAATTACAACACAGCGCACACTGTCATCGGCACGGATGGTCGCGATTTCCGATTCCAGCGCGTGAAGCATTTCCTCTGACAGCGGGTTGAAGCGATCCGGACGGTTCAGAATGAGTGTGACAATACCATCCTTTTCTCCGCGCAAGAGACACGGGGCGTTCATGCGCCCTGTTCCGTGGTATCCGATATGTCATTCCAGGTCAGTCTGATCGGGTCAGGAGCATCACGGAACATGGCATCAACGTCACCGCGCGAGACATCCTTAATGCTTGCATGAGGCCAAACAGGACTGCGGTCCTTATCAATGATTTGCGCGCGCACGCCTTCGATGAATACGCCTTCTTCTACAAAGCGGCGGGTGAGCGCATATTCCATTTGAAGCGCTTCGGTCATATCCATTTTTTCACCCTTTTTCATGGCACGATGAGTGACGCGGATGCTGAGCGGGTTGCCGCGTTCGATTGCGGCCTGCTGTCCGGCGGCCCAGGAATCATCCCGCATTGTATCAAGCGCGCGCAGGACATCATCACTGCTGTCGAGGGCAAAAGCCTCGTTGATATTGGTCAGGTGATCAAGCGCGGGTGTCTCGCCGGGAGGTGTGACATGCCACATATCCAGCGCGCGCTTAACAACAGCGTGGTTGTCCTCCGTCCATTCCAGATTTTGCAGGGATTTGAGAAGGTCCGGCATACCGTCCCGCGTAACCGTATGTGTTGCCAGACCAAGGCGCACCATATCCGCCGCAGCCAGACGTGTGCCTGTCAGGGCAAGCCACATGCCGATGGCTCCCTCAAGATGGGGAAGCATATAGGTTGCACCGACATCGGGATACAGGCCGATACCGCATTCCGGCATGGCAAAAAGGGCATGGCCGGTGGCAACACGGAAATCCCCGTGCATAGATATACCGACACCGCCGCCCATCACCGCACCGTCAATCAGGGCAACGAAAGGCTTCGGGAATTCCGCAACACGCCAGTTGTTGAGGTATTCGGCCCCGAAAAATTCCATACAGCCGTCAATATCACCGGCCTTTCGCATCTCATAAAGTGCCCGGATATCGCCGCCCGCGCAAAAGGCGCGGCCCGGAACCGCCTTGACCATCACGGCTTTCACCGCGTCATCATTGCGCCAATTTGATAATTGGGTTGCCATCGCCCGGACCATACCCAGTGTAAGGGCATTCAACTGTTCGGGCCTGTTTAGTGTGATGATGCCCCAGCCATGGGCAACATCGAATAATATTTCTTCGCTCATAGTGGGACTCTTATGGGACTGAAACCGTGGTGCAAGCGCTAAAATAGACCGCCTTCGACGGCATATATCAGAACGGTATAGTTCACGGTGATAATAGTGGCTGCCATCAGGGATAAAATCCACAGCGGGTTGATTGTGCGAAAGGCGCTTTTGACAAGCGGCATCTGCGGTATATCGCCTTGTGCCATAAGCGCCAGACCCAGCTTTTGCATGGCGTTCGCACGCGTGTTCAGCGCCAGCATACCCAAAAGCAATGTCACTGACAGGAGCGTATAGCCCATTGCCATTACCTTGCGCCTGTCTTCATATGCGGCTGTTTCAAAAATATCCGGAGACAGCACTGTAATTCCTGCAAAAAGCAGCGAAACCATCATAAATGCAAGATAACAGGCAAGTGTCAGCGCGGTATATCGACGGGCTATATCCGCGGCACCGGCCGATGTCATGCTTTGCGACCCTCTGCACAGACACGGTCCCAGATGGCCCGTGCTGTATCGCGCAATTGCAGGGCCTCCTCCCAGCGGTCAGACAGCTCCTGTCCGTTTGCATCGGTCATCGCGTATTCCGGTGGTCCCAGCTCGCACAAAAACACTGGAGATTCGCTTGGGTTCCGCATCCGCCAGGCACGAAACCCCTGTTCCCACCAACCTTCGAAAAGAGATACCCATTTTGCGTGCTGCGGAAAATTAAGGGGCAGTTGAATCTGCTGCCGGCTGGCCACGCGGCCCTGAAAACTGTCGGCGCGGTTCAGACAGCGGGTGATCAGAGACTGATCAAAATCAGACAGCGGATACCAGAATTCGCGGTCCACAACATAATGGGACAGATCGGCGCAAAGCTGCATATCCGGAATCGCATCCAGCAGTTGTAGCGTGCAAAACAGATCATTGGTGATACAGTTGCGATGGGTTTCGAACTGGATCGGCATTGCTTCTTCTTCGGATATGTCCATCCAGCGCCGTATCACCGGAATGGCACCTGCGACCGTCAGCGGAAAAACCTGTCCGATAACAACCGTAAACGGTGCCCCGAAATCTTTCGCCATTTTCAGGGTATCGCGCAGGGCGCCGACGGATTTCGGAAAGGCGACGATCAGCGGGGTAAGTCCGGTGCGTTCGAAATGGGGCAAAGCCTGCATTGCCGTTGCGACATCCGCCGCGCCGAGGTCAATCGCCATACCGTCAAAACCTGCGTCACGCACTCTGTCAAAAGCAGTTTTCAGATCCTTGTAAGGCTGCATCGCCCAAAGGGATTGGAAAACTTTTAAAGGCAGTGTCAATTTACAATCCTCTTTGAAAGAAAATTATTCGAAAGTTTTAATAGCGCCACGGTAAATATTTTTCCTGTGCATAATATAATCTTTAATTATTTTCTGTACGAATTTTCAGACAGATTATTTGCTGAAAAATGTAACAATGAATATTCCGTTCCCGTCACCTTTTACGCTCTTGCGGCTCCCGGCTTTTGAATCGGTCGAGGCGGAAAAGGCGTATTGGGAATGGAATGATAAAAACAAACTCGAACACCGGAAGCTGTTTCTTGCCATGGCGATTGTTGCCGTTGCCATGGTTGGCCTGCTTGATGTTGTTGCCGCCGGAGATCAGGCATTATTTTTGCTGAAAATACGCGGAATTACAGTTTTCGTAATGACCGCTGTTTTTATGATGTTTATGGTCGCGTCCACACCTGGACAACGTGACCTTTGCATTCAATTTTTCGGAGGCACCGTCGTAGTCTCCCTCATTACTATGACAGTCGTTGCGCCGTATCCCGCAGCGGATTTTTATCCGTTTTTACTCTCTGCGGCGATGGTTTTCGGCAGCGTCCTTGTTGTCCCGAAGTTTTCAACACTCATTACGATGTGTATCGGAACAAACTGCATGTATTGGCCGACCGTGTATTTTTCCGAGATGTCGACATCCGCCATTTATGTAAATCTGTGCGTCATGATCGTCACGACGTTTTCAGTGGTCATGGGAGGTTTTGTACGGGAACAATTGGAACGGGAGCAAAAGCTCAACCGTGACAAAGTGACCGAAGCCCGTGAAGAAGCTATTGCGGCGCGGGATACGGCAATATTAGCAAATCAGGCAAAGACACATCTTCTGGCAAATGTCAGTCATGAATTACGCACGCCGATGAATGCAATTCTCGGGTTTTCCGAAGTTATGAAAAATGAAATGCTCGGACCGATTGGTCACGAACAGTACCGGGAATACATCCACGATATTCATTTCGCGGGTTCTCTGCTTCAGACGAACATCAATGATTTACTCGATCTATCGCGCCTTGATGTGGAAAAGATGCACTGGAGCAACAGCTGGGCAAGGCTGGATGAAATTATAGAACGCACTGTCAGCACCTGTAAAAATGATATTGAAGACAAAGGTGTTCTCTTAAAACCGGATGTCTGTTGCGGTGATATTGAGATTTATTGTGATCCGGAGCGCACAGCGCAAACTCTGATCAACCTCATAACAAACGCCATAAAATTCAGCGATAGAGGCACAACAATTACGATATCCAGTCGTGTTAGAGATAATTATTCAGAATTTGCTGTCAGCGATCAGGGATGCGGTATATCGCCGGAGGACATCGAACAGATTATCGAGCCGTTTCGCCAGGTTGATACAGACGCCATGACCGCACAAAAGGGCGGCATGGGATTAGGCCTGTCAATTGTTAAAGGGTTGACCAAAAAACTCGACGGCGAGCTTATCATTGAAAGCGAAGTCGGGAAAGGCACAACTGTCAGAGTCCGTATTCCGTCCGATCGTATGAGAATACCTGACAGAGCAGCCAACGTTGCAGAGTTTCCTAAGAGCCTGACTCAAAACTCTACGAGACATGACAATACCTTGCGAGCCGCCTTGTGGTGAGGCGGATGTGTGCGACGTTGATCCATGCCTCAGCAGAGGCGATGGATTTTTCCCAGTCCTTGCTGAGCCGACGGCATCG
>CALFWP010000116.1 GCA_937927905.1 uncultured Neomegalonema sp. | reverse complement strand
TATACCGACAGCCTGCAAAACCACATCAACCCTGAGACGGGGCGGGTGCATACCTCGTTTTCCATGGCGGCGACTTCCACGGGACGTCTGGCCTCGACCGAGCCGAATGTGCAGAATATTCCTGTGCGCACCGAGGAAGGCCGCCAAATCCGCGAGGCATTCATTGCCGAACCCGGCAACGTTCTCGTAAGCCTCGATTATTCACAGATTGAGCTGCGTATTCTGGCGCATATTGCCGGTATCGACGCCCTGAAAAAAGCCTTTGCCGAAGGACAGGACATTCACGCCGCCACTGCCAGCGAGATGTTCGGTGTGCCGCTTGAAGACATGACTCCCGAAATCCGCCGACAGGCGAAAGCGATCAATTTCGGCGTGATCTATGGTATCTCCGGTCATGGACTTGGCCGTAATCTGCGCATCCCGCGCGGCGAGGCACAGGATTTTATCAATACCTATTTCGAAAAATTCCCCGGCATCAAAGATTACATGACGGAGATGAAAGAGCGGGCGAAGCGCGACGGATACGTTGAAAGCCTGTTCGGGCGGCGCATCCATACCCCCGGGATCAATTCCAAAGGCCCGATGCGCGGATATTCCGAACGCGCCGCCATCAACGCCCCGATACAGGGCACCGCCGCCGATGTCATCCGCCGTGCCATGATCCGCATTCCGGCGGTTCTGACAAAGACCGGGCTGTCCGCACGTATGCTGTTACAGGTTCATGACGAACTGATCTTTGAAACCCCGCAGGAAGAGGCCGACACGCTGATAGAAACCGTGCGCGGTGTCATGGAAGCGGCCAGCGAGCCTGTGATCAAATTCACTGTTCCGCTTGTCGTGGACGGCGGCAAAGGCGCAAGCTGGGCCGAGGCACATTAATTTAATTCCGAAGACCCCCTGATAATTCACTGATGCTCAGCGAATTATCAGGAAACGTCACCGTAAATCCCTGTTACTCAGGGTAAATCAATTCACCCGAACGGCTTAAGCGTCCAGCGAATCCTCAAGGGTGCGCAGGCCCGGGCGTTTTGCAGAGACAAGCACCGCCATATTGCCGGGCAAGTGTTCATTCTTACGCATTTTGGTGTGGGCCTTCGGAATATCATTCCATGCAAACACTTCAGACATACAAGGGTCGATCCGGCGCTCAATCATCAACTGATTGGCATTTGATGCCTGTTGCAGATTGGCAAAATGCGAACCCTGGACTCGTTTCTGATGCATCCAAAGATAGCGTGCATCCATGGTCAAGTTGTAGCCCGTTGTTCCGGCACAGATAACCACCATGCCTCCGCGCTTTACGACAAATACAGACACCGGGAAAGTTGCTTGTCCGGGGTGCTCGAACACCATATCGACATTGTTGCCCTTGCCGGTGATGTCCCAGATGGCCTTGCCGAATTTCCGGACTTCACCGAACCATTCTTTATATTCCGGCGTATTCACTGTCGGCATTTCGCCCCAACAGTTGAAGTCTTTCCGGTTGATCACGCCTTTCGCGCCAAGGCCCATAACGAATTCGCGCTTATCCTCGTCGGATATCACACCGATTGCATTGGCTCCTGCAGTGTTGATCAGCTGGATAGCAAAGCTGCCAAGACCACCGGAAGCGCCCCAAACGAGGACATTTTGACCGGGTTTCAGCGTATGCGGGCGGTGTCCGAACAGCATCCGGTAGGCGGTGGCGAGTGTAAGCGTATAACAGGCAGCGTCTTCCCATGTCAGGTGCTTGGGGCGGTGCATAAGCTGTTGTGCCTGAACGCGCGCAAATTGTGCAAAGCTACCGTCAGGGGTCTCGTACCCCCAGATCCGCTGGGTCGGCGAGAACATCGGATCACCGCCATTACAGTGTTCGTCATCGCCGTCATCCTGGTTGCAATGGATGACGACTTCATCGCCGACTTTCCAACGTTTAACCTTATCACCAACCGCCCATACAATGCCCGATGCATCGGACCCGGCGATATGGAAGTCATTTTTGTGGACGTTGAACATTGAGATCGGAATGCCCAATCCGGCCCAGACACCGTTATAGTTCACACCGGCAGCCATTACGAAAACAAGAACTTCATGTGAATCAAGCTCCCAGGTCGGCAGCACTTCCTGCTTCATGGCCTGTTCCGGCTCTCCCTCGCGGTCCTGCCGGATGGCCCAGGCATACATGTTTTTCGGAACATGACCGAGCGGCGGAATCTCACCAATTTCATAGAGATCTTTTACCGGCTGGTTTTTAAGAATTTCGTTGATATCGCTAACAGGTGCATCCATCGCTCAGGCTCGCTATGATACCCTCAAGGGGTGTTCAACTCAAATTTCGCGCAAGATTCGAAAAGCCGCGCGACTGATATGTTTAATTACATTTCGTGTGGTGCAGTGCAAGATGGATTGTGCGCTGCGAAATTTTCTGCACCGAGTGTTGCAAAAAACCCTTGAGAAACCGGCAATCCCGCGAAAAAAATACATAAAACACAATACATAATCCGGACGATTTGCTCTTTCGGATTTCTGAAAAAGCCGGATTTTTGCTTACGGGTACTGCCACCGGTACAGGGTCGCGACCGGCAGATATTGCAAGCGTTGCAAATACAGAGATATTTTTGCCGGGATACTTACAGTTTACGTGCCCAAATCTGTAATTCCTTAGCCGTTTCCGCCTTATTGCCGGTATCCTTCCAGTCAAAGACAATCTTTGCACCGTCAAGCGGCGCATAACCGCGT
>CALFWP010000115.1 GCA_937927905.1 uncultured Neomegalonema sp. | reverse complement strand
CTGACAACCGTCTGAAAGTCGTGGTAACGCGTAAATTGCCGGATCAGGTGGAAGCGCGGATGCAGGAATTGTTCGACGTAACGCTCAACGCCGATGACGTTCCGATGACGGCGGCACAGCTTGGTGCGGCCATGGCGGATGCGGATGTTCTTGTCCCCACTTTGGGGGATCAGATTGATGCCGGTCTTTTGGCGAGGGCCGGTAAGGATCTGCGTCTGATTGCCAATTTCGGTGCAGGTGTTGATCATATCGATGTGGCAACCGCACGGCAGCGCAGTATTCATGTTACCAATACGCCGGGTGTTCTGGCGGAAGACACAGCGGATATGACGATGGCGTTGATGTTGTCTGTGCCGCGCCGTCTGGTTGATGGCGTCAAGTTGATTGAATCCGGAAAGTGGAGCGGATGGGCGCCGACGGCGATGCTCGGGCACCGGGTTTTTGGAAAGCGCCTCGGTATTATCGGCATGGGCCGGGTCGGTCAGGCGGTTGCGCGGCGTGCGGCGGCATTCGGACTGGAAATTCACTATCACAACCGTAAGCGCCTGCGCCCGGAGGTTGAAGATGAACTCCATGCGACATACTGGGAAAGCCTTGATCAGATGCTTGCGCGTATGGATGTGGTGTCTATTCATTGTCCGCATACACCGGCGACATATCATCTTCTGTCATCCCGTCGCCTGCGGCTGATGAAACCCAGTGCTTACATCGTAAACACTGCGCGGGGTGAGGTGATTGACGAAAATGCTCTGGTCCGCATGCTGGAAGCAGGAGAGCTAAGTGGTGCAGGGCTGGACGTGTTTGAAAACGGCCATGAAATCAATCCGCGCCTGGCCACCCTACCGAATGTTACGCTTATGCCGCATATGGGCAGTGCGACTGTGGAAAGTCGTCTAGAGATGGGCGAAAAAGTGATTATCAACATCAAAACCTATGCTGACGGGCATACGCCTCCTGACCGCGTTATTCCATCGGCGATCTGAGTTAATCTATCGGAAAAGCCGGGCCTCCGGTGTTTCCGCCGCCCTTGACCCTTATCCCTGACCGCCCTTAATGTGCCGTCTGCTCCGGCGGTGGTAGAGCCGTTATTTTGCGAAGGGCGATTTATGGAAATTTCTGCCGGTCGTTTTACAGCCCGTCTTGCCGAGACACAGGATGATGTCAGTGCGGCTCAGCGCTTGCGGTACCGGGTTTTCGTGGAAGAGATGGGGGCGAGTGCTTCACCTGCTGAACATGCTGATCGCCGTGAAGTTGATCATTTTGACGACCATTGTGATCATCTGATTCTGTTTGACACCGAAAGCCCGGTCACCGACCCGCTTGACCGGGTTATCGGAGTGTACCGGTTGTTGCGCGGATCGGTGGCAAAGGCCGGACCGGGGTTTTATTCCGCCTCGGAATTCGATCTGGGACAGGTGCTGGACTATCCTCATGAAACCCTGGAACTTGGCCGGTCCTGTGTTCATGCCGATTACCGGAACGGTGCGGCGATGCAGCTGCTCTGGATGGCGCTGGCACAGTATATATATACGCATAAACTCAGGCTGTTATTCGGGTGTGCGAGTTTTCATGGTTCGGATATGCAGACTTTGGCAAAGCCGTTATCCTATCTGCACCATACACGCCTTGCACCCGGGCATTTGCGCCCCCGTGTCCTGCCGGAATTTTACAACAGCATGGACCTGTTGCCCGCTGATCAGGTCAGCCGCCCTGAGGCCATGCGGGAGATGCCCGCGCTGATCAAAGGGTATCTCCGGCTGAACGGGTATGTCGGTGATGGTGCGTTTATTGATAAAGACTTTAACACAATTGATGTCTGTCTTGTGATGGAAACAGATAAAATCTCAGCCCGCTATCACAGTTTTTACGCCGGGAAATCACCGGAAGATATGGCCAAAGAGCTAGGGTGAAAGCTGTGCGTTCAATGTGCGGACAAAGGCGGCCGGGTCCGCACGGGTGAAAACCTGCGATACCATTGCAAAATCCGCTATACCTTTGACATTTTGGATATTTTCTCCACACCCGACAACCAGGGGTGTCTCGATTACGGCCTGCCACCAGACGAGTAAATCCTGCTCCAACTCTTCCAGCGGGCCGAACATAACGTAATCAGCGCCGTTTTCAGCCGCCAGGAGTGCATTGCGCTGTGACGTGCCAGCGCCATAACCGATAATTGCGTCATCGCCCAGTTGCTTGCGTGCGTAGGTTACGGTTTCCGGATTGGTGGTCAGGTGAACGCCATCCAGATCAAAGCGCTTTGCCAGTGTGATGGCCAATATGTCATCGCCGCCCGCCACGAGCGGACACCCTGCTGCATCGGCAATGGCAAACATCTGTTGCAGGGCTTCGGCCCCGGCCTCAATAAATCCGCTGATATCCGTCATCAGACACGCCACACCCTCAGAAAGAGCAGCGCTCAGCACAGTGTAGTCCAGCGCATCTGGGCACGGGGCGGAAAGGTACAGTTGTGTGCTGACAGGATCTTGAATCATTGCGGGCCTCCCTGATGGAAGGCCCGCAATAACGCTAAAGTATTCCATGTGCCAGTGAAAGGCATTGGAACTTTTCTCAAAACATCGTTCGCGTGCTACCAACGCGGTGTGTAATGTCTCCGAAGACATCAACCAGTTCATTGAACCCTGCACTTGCCACGATTGTGACCCGTGCTCCCTGTTCTTTTCTTGGTGCGTAAGTGATCTTGATATCGCTGCGCTTTGGAGCATATCCGCCCGCTTGTGCAATGATCAGGTCACGTACATCGTCTTCTGTAACAGAACCATCCGGATCGGTCAGGTTAAGGGAGGCGAATTTCGCACCGTCTTCCACACTTTCAATCAGAATGCGGTTTGCATACTGGTATCTGGCGTATTCGATCGGCGGAAACAGCACAGCTATAAAAAGCGGTAAAACCAATCCCATCTCAATCGCTGCAGTCCCGTTCTGGTCTTTAAGCAGCTGTCTGATCTTTTTAAGCACCATCATCCTCCTCAGACGCCGGTCTGTATTGAACCATTACCTTCTGGCTGAAGTTTTCTACGGCGTTGGGGTCGGTACTGCGCCGCCTTGGTCTGACTCGCAGATCGATTTCTACAAAACGTCCGGGTTCCGAGCCGTCACGGCATTTTCTGTCCGCTCTGCACAGACCCCCAGCATACCGGTTTTCAAGTTGGCATCCGCAGATACGGCGTATCCGTACATTCGCCCTTTGATTTTCACCCAGGTTCTCCCGGGCAATGTTTGTCAGTTGTCTTCTCAGTTGGCCGAACCGCATATTTTGCACATCCGGCAAAGCCCGAACGGTCAGAACCATATCATTCATCGCCTGCTCTGCGTTGTGTGAGTTGTCAACGGATGAAACCGTTGACAACAATGCAGCAAAACCCAGGCCAAGAACACTCGCCGCAAGTGCGACTTCTATTGTGATTACCCCGCGTTCCTCACGCCGGAAGCGTGAAATCAGGCGGTGAAAGCGATTCTCTTTCATTACTTGTTCCTGCTTCACTGTTTCTGTCGCTTACTCGGTGAACCGCAAGGTCGGCACAAAGTCACGATCATTCTGAACAATCGCTGTTGCATCAGGAATGAGCTGTGTTTTGGAATATCCAGTCGAGTCTGCGATGTAAGGGTCTGCCTGTGCGCCGAAGACGTTGAATTTGCTGTTTCCTTTCATTTCAACCCAGCCTGCATGAAGTGACAGGTGTGCGTCATCGGCAGGCGCTGACAATTCGGTATCCTTATCCAAAATCACGCCGCAACCCGGAGAATAGATAATGCCTTCCAGTTCCAGACGGGCGCGGCCTGTAAACATGTTCTGTTCCGAGCTGTCACCGCTGTCCGCACAATCAGCAAGGTAGTTTTGCCAAAGCAGCATGCCTGCTGTGCGTCCTGTCGAAGGGGCGGTAAGGCGCACATCCGAAGCGTTTTCAATGGACCACACGCCTGCATCGAAACCGCTGAAATAGATTGTAATGTCCTGGCTGTCCAGTATCCGGCCGCGATCTCGTACACGCAAGTCACCGTTGTGTATTTTATACACACCGGGGGCGAACTTCACCATACCGCCATCTTCGACGATAATGTCACCGCAGTACGTTCCCGGAGTGAGGGTTGTCAAGCCTGATCTAAGATTTACGACGGTATCCCCGGTATGATCACAAAGTGCGAAGTTGGATACCGGTCCGAATGCGAACAATTGCGGTACAATAAATGTATCCACAAAATGGGCTGTTCCTGACTCGGGTTCGACGCTTGTGGTTGTGCGGCCGCTGAAGTTATTTACTACGGTTTCGCCTACCGATCTGATGTAGTCAGCTTCGACGTCCGCATCACGGATGTAAATAGCCCCTAATTCACGTCCGTCGCCACTGTCTCTGTTGATCGAATTCGACTGAAGACCGCATTTCTCGGCGTTTACAGTTGAATTGTCATGCACGTAAATTCCGCGATTTGTTTCTGGGTGGCGTTCCAGAGCCAGCAAGCAAGGGTAGGTATAACGGTTCGGGATGTCGGAGTCGTCTACTTCCGTTTTCGGAGCGACCAGCTCGGCATGGCCGCGTGCGGTGATGATGACCGGATCGCTGTTGATTACGGAGCTCAGATAACGCTTGGCTTCGGATTGAATGGCGACAGTGATGTTATTGCCATCAACATTGATTTCCAGACTTTCAGTTGCCGGATCGAAGCCGTTTCTGGCTGCATCAGCCTTTGCATATTCCGCAAGTACGGCTTCGTCCTCGACGCCTCTTGTTCTTGCGTATGCTGCAGCCATTGCAGCGGATTCGGAGACGCGTGTCAGAGCGGTTTGTTCTTTTTTCCACATGCTGTAATCTACAGCAAGACCGGCAAAGCCGAGGACTACAGGTGTTGAGAGTGCGAGTATAACGCCGACTGCGCCATCTTCAGCGCCGCAGAATTTGCGAAAGCGTGATAGAAATCCCAGACGTTCCATCAAAGCGATCCTTATGTTGCTTTTGTGATAGCAACATTAAAACCGAACGGCATCGCTAAATAATTAAGTATTCAGTATGAATAAATATTTATATAAATTTATCTTACTGCGTAATTATTTGAAAAATACTAAGTAAAAAAGCTATTTTAAAGTATTTTACTATGTATTTAAATTTTAGTATAATGTTATAAATTGATTTTTTTATTTTGTATAGAAAGTATTATTTCTGTACTGTAGTGGTTTCATGTTCAGATATGGCGTTGTCAAAACGCAGGATTTCCCGTTCAATTTTCTGTTTCGTGACATAATCGCTTGAACGGATCACACACATGCCCCAAATCCACACTTCATATGATCGCACGTTGAATGATACGATTTGCGTGCGTAAAAGGCGTTGAAGCGTATAGAGATATTCAAAGGAGCTTACATGCCCTGGAGCAATAACTCGGGTGATCCCTGGGGTGGAAAACCGTCGGGCGGTAATAATGGCGGCGGACGCAATCCGTGGGGTAATCCTCCTCCGGGGGGCGGCAACGGCAATAACGGCGGCGGGCGCGGCCCCGGGGGACAACCGCCCAATCTGGATGAATTATTCCGCCAAAGTCAGGAACACCTGCGCCGCAGATTCGGCGGTGGTCCCGGCGGCGATGGCGGCGGTATCAGCAAGGCGGGTGTTCTGATGGCCGGTGTGGGCGCACTGCTCCTTTACGCTTATTTGTGTTTTTATCAGGTCGGTGCGCGTGAGCAGGGCGTTGTTTTGCGTTTCGGGGAGTATCTGAGCACACAGGGTTCCGGCGCGCATTTCCGTGTCTGGCCGATAGATACCGTAGAGATTGTGCCGGTTGAGGCCATCAACCAGACCAATATCGGGTTCAGTGGCAATGGCCGGACGATCCCGGGTGAAAGCCTGATGCTCGCCGGTGACGAGAATATTATCGATATTCACTTTTCTGTATTCTGGCGGATCAACGATCCCAAAGCATTTCTCTTCAACTTGGCTGACCCCGCCGATACGGTGAAATCCGTGGCGGAAAGTGCCATGCGGGAAGTGGTCGGCCGTCCGCTATCTTCTCAGGCGGCTTTTGCTGCCGCTAACCAGGCCAAGCAGGAGGCTGAGGCCGCAGCGAAGGCGGCTGCGCAAGCGCAAGAGGATGGTGATAGGGCAGTGGCGGCGGAGATTGCCGCTGCTGCACCGGTGACGATCCGTGCGACCCGCTCTGAAGAAATCCGGGGTGCCGGTCGTCAGCAGGTTATGGATGACGTTCAGGTTCTTATTCAGCAAACGCTTGATTCCTATGAGGCGGGCGTAACGATCACTGATGTAAAGCTCGATAAGGCGGATCCGCCACCCGACGTTATTGACGATTTCCGTGATGTTCAGGCGGCACAACAGGACCAGGACCGTCTGAAAAACGAAGCGGATAAATATTTTAACCAGAAAGTCGCCCAGGCACGCGGTGCCGCCGCTGAAATGCTTGAACAGGCCGAGGGGTATCGTGCCCGTGTGGTTGCAGAGGCCGAGGGTCAGGCGGCACGGTTCGAGTCGATCTATCAGCAATATGATGCATCCGATGAAGCGCGTCAGGTGATCCGCAAGCGGCTTTATCTGGAGACCATGGAGCGGGTATTCGGCGGAATGAACAAGATTATTCTTGATGAGAACGGCAATGGCGGATCCGGAAGCGGTGTCGTGCCGTATCTGCCGCTCAACCAGTTGCAGCAAAACGGAAACCGGCCTTCCGCCACCGAGACACAGCCCGGGTGGAGGCAGAATCAATGAATATGATCGGTCGCGGCCTATTGGCCATAGTCGCCCTGGTTCTTCTGGTCATTGCGACTTGCACATTTGTCGTGGACCAGCGTGAGCACGCGCTTGTTCTTGCATTCGGTAAGCCCAAGGATGCGATTGCGGAACCGGGATTGCATTTTAAACTACCGCCGCCTTTTAACAATGTCGAGTATTTCGATAAGCGGATTCTTCCGCTTGAGAGTGACCCGTCGGAGGTTCTGGCCAAGGATCAGCGTCGGCTTGTGGTCGATGCTTTTGCGCGATGGAAAATCATTGACCCGCTGAAATTCTATCAGACTGTACGCACGGAATCCTTGGCACGTCAGCGTCTCGATACAATTCTGGCCTCTTCGATCAAGGAAGTTGTGGGTGATGTTGTTTTTGATGAGGTTCTGAAAAAGCGGGCCGAACTCATGCAACGCATCACCAGTGATGTGGGTGTCGGTGCGAAAGAGTTCGGTGTTGAAATCGTTGATGTCCGTATCCGCAGCGCCGATCTGCCACAACAGAACCTGATTGCTACGTATGAACGGATGAAGACAGAACGTCAGCGTGAAGCTGCCGACTTCCGCGCACGTGGTGAAGAGGCCAAGCAGATCAAACAGGCGGAGGCCGACCGCCGTGCGGTTGAACTGACCTCGGAGGCCCGCCGGAAATCGGATATCATTCAGGGTGAGGCCGATGCCGCCGCCGCAAAAACTTTCGCGGATGCTTTTGGTAAAGACCCTGAATTCTATAATTTCTATCGTTCGCTGATTGCTTATGAAAAGGCACTTGATGGAAATAACTCATCAATTGTGATGTCGCCGAATTCGGATTTCTTCGAATACCTGCGGGATGAAAACGGTGCATCCGGCAACCGTTGAATGTACGATAATACCACCGCCGCATATACATGGTGCGGCGGTGGTTGAGGGACCGCACGTATGTCAGGCTTTGCGGGTTTTTTATGCATTGGGGTGATTTTTTCGCGGCGCTTGGTCTGGCTGCGGTGATCGAAGGTATACTCTATGCCGCCTTTCCCGTGGCCACGAAACGGGCACTCAGTGAATTTCTTGACCTTCCATTGGAATCCAGGCGCCGCAGCGCGCTGGGCATTGCACTGTTCGGTCTTTTTATTCTCTGGATGGTGCGTGGTTGAATGCCACATTCGTGATCATTTTGCCGGGAATGTCCATACTTCGTCACTGATTTTGCCGTAATTGTAGATCAAACGGAAATAATTACCTATATGGAATATCTGTAAGAGTGATGCTGAACGCACACATCTGTTGAAAAAGGAAACCGCATAACGATGAGATCATCACGCGCCGTTGCCGCTGTAAAATCCGCCGGAAGCCTGAATATCCGTCTCGGGCTTATCACACTAATTGCTACGTTTGCTCTTCTTGCTGCGACTGGTGCCGCTTTTGCGCGTTCAGCGCCCGCGAGTTTTGCGGACTTGGCGGAGCGTCTGAGTCCGGCGGTTGTTAATATTTCGACGGCCCAGAAAGTGGATCGCCCAAGCTTCGGCTCCCGCCCCGGTCCCGATATTCCTGAGGGCACACCGTTTGAAGATTTTTTCAAGGATTTCTTTGACCGGCGCGGTGGTGGACGCGGCGGGGATGAACCGCGCACTGTGCAGTCTCTTGGGTCAGGTTTTGTCATTGATCCCACAGGATTTATTGTAACTAATAACCATGTGATCGAGGGCGCCGATGAGATTACGATCAATTTTGCAAATGGTGATGCGCTCGAAGCAAAGCTGATCGGTACCGATCCGAAAACCGATATCGCTTTGTTGAAGTTGATTGATGAACCGGAAAAGCCGCTGCCTTTTGTTCCCTTTGCTGATAGTGATAAAATCCGTGTCGGTGACTGGGTGATTGCGATCGGGAATCCGTTTGGTCTCGGCGGATCGGTTTCAGCAGGGATTATCTCTGCGCGCAGCCGCGATATCAATGCCGGTCCCTATGATGACTTTTTGCAAACCGATGCGGCGATCAACCGGGGCAATTCCGGTGGTCCGCTGTTCAACATGGACGGTGAAGTCGTCGGTGTGAACACGGCGATTTTCTCGCCCACCGGCGGATCGGTCGGGGTCGGTTTTTCGGTCCCTGCGAATATTGCCAGTGATATTGTCGAACAGCTTCGCGAATTCGGTGAAACCCGCCGTGGATGGCTTGGGGTCCGTATCCGCCAGGTTACAGATGAACTCGCTGAGGGGTTGGAGCTTGAAAATCCTTCCGGCGCATTGGTCGAGGATGTCACCAAGGAGGGACCGGCAGAGGTTGCTGGTGTTGAAATCGGTGATGTGATTTTGTCGTTCGATGGAACTGAAATTGCTGAAATGCGTGACCTGCCGCGCGCGGTTGCCGGAACTCCGGTCGATAAAACCGTCCGTATGGTGGTATCCCGTAAGGGCAAAACCCAGACTCTGAAGGTTACCGTCGGCAGGCTCAGAGAAGCCGGTGCGGAAAAAGACAAACCGAAGGTCGCTAAAAAAGAGGACGAAAAAAAAGAGGCTGAGTCCTCTGTCGCCCTCGGTATGAAAATGGAGACCCTGAACCGTAAAGCCCGTGAGCGTCTGGAGCTGGACAAAGACCTGAAAGGGGCGCTGGTCACAGATGTCGATTCAACCGGACCCGCTGCAAAAAAGGGGATTCAGATTGATGACGTCATCGTGGAGGTTGCCCAGGAAGCGGTTGAAACCTCACAGGATGCAAAAGAGAAAATCGACGCTGCCCGGGAAAACGGCCGCAGTTCCGTTCTCCTCCTGGTCAACCGTGGCGGGGATGTCCGGTTCGTTGCAGTCCGTTTTCCGAAGAAAGATGACGACTGACCGGTTATTGGACGATTATTAACGGGCGTTAAGCATATTAAAGGCCGGTTTTGACCGGCCTTTAATATTTCAGTTACCAAGTTGGCACTTCCTTTGCTCTTTTTTAACCAGCTGCGATTTGTTCCATTCTGCGTGGCGGGTGAAAAAGAGAAGTATCATGTTCCATATATACGGATTTAATGTATTGAAGCGCCGCCCGCGTCTTGGCGGCACTGTTGCATTGCTGATGAATATGGTTCTTGTCGGGTGTATCGCGCCGGGATCGGGGCCGGGTGTGTCCCGCTATGAACCAACCTATCTGCGTGTTACGGAAGAACAGCAATTTGCGAGAGCATTACGGCAGCGTTATCTTGAGCTCGCAACAAACGCATTTGATCGCGGAGATATAGACCGCTCGGATTTTTATTCCCTGCGCGCATTGATGGCTGTTGAAGGTAAACTTGCGCAGCCGTCCGGTTCAACGCGTAAAAGCGGAGAAATCGGTCAGGCGGCAAAAAGGCTTGAGCTGGCCCTCGGCAGCGGGGCCCGCATCGGTTCTCCTGAACTTTCTGCCCGGGCGCAGGCGGCCTATGACTGCTGGCTTGTCGAATCCGAGGCTGCCGGTAATCCTGAAATTATTCGTGCCTGCCGTTTCAACGCCCTGCAATCGTTGGCTCAACTTGAGGCTGCGGGCAGCGGAGCGCGCTTGAATATTGCCGGAGGGCCGGTTGAGCCGGAGACATTCAGTTATGTTATAGAGCCGGGACAGAAATCCAAAGTGATTGAAGCCCCGGGCGGGTATAAAATTGAGATTGTAACCGAACAGGTCGAGGCTGCACATGCCAAAGAAAAACGTATAACGCCCGCTACATCCCGTACATCTCAACCGCGCGCCGTAAATCGCGGGACTGTTACAGGATCCGTTCAACCCGCGCGTATTCTACAACAAAACATTACGGCAACGGTTCCGTCATCAAGGCAAACGCATACTGTTGCTCCATTGGAACCCATTGCATCAGGTAACGTCTATCGTGGCCCCATTGAAACAGTTGTGGTCGAGCGTACAATCACGACGCGGCCCTTGCCGCCGGTCAGAGAAAATGCCCGACCCTTTCCACCGCAAACGTCACCTGTTTTTGATACGCGGCCTGTCCGGACTGTACCGGTTGTGGATATCGCATCATTTCCGTCTACGGGCAGCGATGTGGCCGATGCTCTGATTCTTCAGGCAGCAAATACCGAAAGTGATTTTTCAGTATTCTTCGGCTTCGACAGTGATGCGATCACCCTGGAGGGTGAGGATATCCTGATTGATGTTATTGAAAGCATCCGTCTAAAAGATGTGCGTGTTGTGACTTTGATGGGTTTTACCGATTCCGTAGGTGATGTCCGTTACAATCAGCTGCTGGCCATGCGCCGCGCACAATCTGTCCGCCAGTTTCTGCAGCAAAAAATCGATTCTGATATCCGGTTTGAAATTTTGCCGATCGGAGAGTTGCAAGCGGTCCGCAATGGCGGTGACGGTGTGAAGGAAGCGTTGAACCGTAAAGTCGAGATCGGTTTACGGTAAATTGCGCCTGTGCGGACGGATGCCAGAATTGCATTCGAGCACAAGACTGATTCCTGAATCAGCGTTTAAGACGAAGAAATGTGTTTATGATTTATTAAAATACGGACGCAGTGAGTGAAAACTTGCTGTGTTTATGTGTTTGAAGACGTTTGCGTTCAATGAGGTCATTATTTTTGAATTAAAAATGTTATTAAATCAGTGTCTTAATAAGAATTATGATTTTTGTAATTTTAGTGCTTGCCAGAAGACGATCTTCCGCCTAGAAACCGCCTTCTCGACGGGGCACATACGGTGGTTCGGCGGGGCGGCCTGAGGGTCGAAGCTCTTTGAAATTATTGATGAATGAAGGGATATGCGGGCGGCTTTTCTTTAGGAGAGTTTGTTTGTGTTCTAC
>CALFWP010000114.1 GCA_937927905.1 uncultured Neomegalonema sp. | reverse complement strand
CGATCGTCACCCAGATAATAAGATCAGCATCAATCATCAAAGACCTGTGCTTAGCCGTGATACCGCTTTCATGCCGGTACGGAATCTCGATAAAATCAATGCCCTGATAATGAGACATAGGGAATTGAAACAGACAGGTCTCAACTGAACGGTTTTCCAGAATTTCATTGAAGGAGGAGACCACAAACCGGCGTCCGTTTGTGTCGTCTACGGTAATTTTGGGCTTTGATCCATTGGTGACCGTTATTTTAGGGCGTGCGAGCATGCCGGGATTGCAGGGCAGAACCGGCATGCGCAAAAGCGCATTAATGACCGTAGACTTTCCACTTTCAAACTCACCGGCGACGACCACGCGGCGTTTGCCGGATGTCCGCACGGGGCGCGAGTCGACCTCGTCTACCAAATCCTGAAGAGAAAAGTTCTGTTGCATCGGGCTTTCCCGTTAAGCTGCCTGTTCGTTTTGTTCTGTGGAGAAAGTACTTTCTTTGGAAGCAATGACCTGCAGGCGATCATCGATTACTTCGATATCGTTATGAAGGCGGTTCATGATTTTTGATTTTGCGCTTTCATAATCAGCGCTTTTCAGAAGCTTATGATCTTCCCGCAGACGCACGATCCTGTCGTTCAGGGACTGTTCCACAATCCGTGCCACCAGGGTAAGACGGCTTTTCCCTGCCATGGCCCGCTCTGTCATGGTACCGGTGAAAGCCTCGACCATTTTATTGGTTGCCGGCTTGACTTCGGCAGAGGCAACGCGGCGAAACGCATCAACCGTCTTATCCAGATCGACTTTCTTTTTCCAGAACATGAGACTGCGTTTGGGAACAAGATCGAAGGAGAGGGATTTTTTTGATGTGGCAAATGTGACTTCCACATTTTTACCGGGCAGGCCCGCCATTGTGATTTGTCCGTCCAGTCCTGTTGTTACCCGGTTCGCAATTGTCAGAGCATCCGACAATCCTTTGCGCAACATCCTGTCAAGGGCGTTGCGTGTTTGATCATAGCTTGTGCGCAGGCGGTCTTCCATGGCGACACGTAAAGGCAGAAGGTCAACTTCGTTTTGCATATTGTCGCGGCCGTTTTTGACCAGGTTGCCGATGGTCTTGCGCTGGGTTTTCATAAATCGTGCGGTTTCAGCGTCCATTTTCTGCTGTATCGCGACCCAGCTGGTGTTGACGGTTTCATCGATATGATTGTCGGTTTCCTCGATCAGTTCCGCAAGGGCGGTGTATGTTTCCGCAAGCAGAGTCATTTCGTCTTCAAGCTGTTCCCGGTATTCCGCTGTCCGGCCTGAACCATAGATTTCAATCTGATCCTGGAGTTCATAGCGCTGGCGGTTGTAGAGGGACTTCATAGCCGCAATCTGGAAACCGGCCTCCTGCCGGATGCTGTCAATCAACCGCGCACCGGTGCCGTTGTCGATCGCATCCGAAAGTGCCTGTTCTATTTCAGGCAAGCCGGAGGCAAGCAACAGTTTTTCCCGTGCTGTTTGCGCGGCCGGATGGCCGGTCCGGTTGGCTGCATTGAATTCCTCGACCATTGACGAACGGATCAGTTTGTCCAGTGTGACTTCGCTGAGCGTACGGTCCATTGCCGCTTGCGCCCAATATGCGCTGCCACAGATGACCCTGAAACGGGCATCCGGCACAGCCATCGAAATCCGCTCGCTGACGTCCTTGCGGATACGCCTGATCCGCTCGGGGGCGTTTTCCAGTTCATCGACGCGATTGATATAGATGATAACATCCTTGTCGTCCTGCAAGGCCAGCATCCGTATCAGGGCAACATCCACTTCGGTCAGGGCCTGATGCGCTGACAGCATAACCAGAAAGATATCGGACTGGTCCAAGCTCTGACAGGTAAACTCGTCGCGTACAAGAAACGGGTCATTGACCCCCGGAGTGTCGGTGATGATCGTCGGACCGGCGTAACGGTCCGATTGCATAAACAGGTGTGCGACCTTCGTAATCGAAGAATAACGTCCGACCTTATCATCATTCGCGACCTGACTTGATCCGGCCCCGGCGCAAACATAGCTTTCGAGCAGGTCACCCGATAACAGGTCATAATCATGCTTTTTGCCGAGCAGTTTGACGTAAGACGGTCCGAGGCGCTTTGCGGCGTGTTCGCGCATTTCCTCGGTCTGGGCTCGTAGGATTTCAGGATCAAATCCCGGCAGAAACTCCTTAGCGGCCTCGCGCAGATTGGGGTCGCCATTGATGATGCGGTCCCAGGATTGTTCATCAAAAAATTCGAACCGCGCTCCGCTTCCTGGATCGCCCGGAACATTAAGACGCATATTGGTGACCACCGATGTCCACGGATTGACATCAGAGGGAAGGAAACCGATTTCCCCGATCAGTGCATTCAGTGTAGATGATTTTCCGGCCTTGACCTGACCGATCGCGGCAACCCGCGCTGTCCAGTTATCCAGCCGTTTTATCTGCGAATCGAACGCGTTCACGAATTCACCGCTTGAAGCGCGTTTCAAATCCTTGAGAACCTGGCGCAGTTCTGTAGCCCGTTGATGATGTGCGATGCCGATTTGCATATGTCACTCGTGAATTATGATCGTCTTTGCCTTTGAAGTCTTTTGGTCAGAGCAGGTGCCGCAATGTCTCAATGCGGCCTTGTAGTGCGTCAAACCGATCCTGATCATGCGTTGCCACAATGCATCCGCTCTCTTTGAACCAGACCAGCGCAACCACGAGGGGGCGCTCTCCGCTGAGGGTCAGAAGCCGCAATTCACCCGGCCGGTCTGTCAGAGTTTCACGGACGGCTTCGGCCTTTTTATGAAGCCATTCAGGGTCTATTGCGGATGTTGCGGGCACATCCACATGGGTTTGTTTTCCGAATGTTGCCCGCGCCAGTTCCGGAAAAGCGTCGTAAAAACCCGTTACCGGGTCCGGATTGTGTTCGCTGACCTGCTCTTTTTTCAGATAATCGGAGAGCATGGATGCCGGATAGCCTTTTCCTGCCCCCTTAAGCGGATCTGCCAAAAGTGTGCGGGTGATCCGGATATCTCCGCTTTCTGCGATTTTGGATAATGCGGATGCCAGCGGATGGATGTATCCGGGGTCATCGGCACTGCATGTGACCGTATGGGGAGCCTGATCATTTTCCCACAATCCCGAAGGGTGAACTTCTGCGATTTTTACGATCCGCCGGTTCTCGGCAATAACCGAAACGCGATGACCGTTTCCGGCGCGCATACAGATCCGGCGCGGCAACATGGTTTGCGACAGGACGGATTGAAACGCGGGCAGCGCCGTATAGGATGAATATATCAGCGTTTCAACCGGCGGCGTTTTACCGTCAATCATATCGATGGTTTCTTGAAAGATATCAGCGGGACTTTGCATATCAGGCTGCCTTATCTTCACATGTAAGCTCGAAAAGCGCTTCGGTTGCAGTGAGAATGCCTGATTGTTCCGGACGTTCCGCGAATTCGCATACGACAATGTCACCAGCGGGATTGCCGGATGTGACAACAGCCGTCATTTTTTTTGCGCCATAGCGGTAAATACACAATGTTGCGTCTTTTTCGTGCGGTTCGCAAAACCCTTCCGGAAGGCTGTCGTCGAGCATATCCTGCGCCTGACTTACCAGGCGGTCGAGGTAATCCTGCGGTACGGTCCCTGTGTTGCTTTTGGACAGAACAAGGCCGGTATCACGGTCAACAAGCATAGCAATCTCGCATCCGGTGACCGTGTTGCGCAGGGTGTCAATTGCGCTTTGTATTTTCCGTCTTATATCGGATGACATGGCTTTACCCCGCTGCTTTCATGGCGTTTGATGCCTTCAATTCAGCGATTTCCCTGTCGATCTGTTCCAGAAACATGTCAAACGCAAGAGCGTAAGCGTCCGGGTCATCTTCGGGAATATCGCTGACCATGGTCGTCCACAGACCGGATGCGTAATTCTGATCCGTATCCTTGACATACGTTCCGGCTGTATGTGTTTCCGGATCGTCCTCTTCTACAGACGCGTGACTATAAACAGGGTCCGCATCCATGGCCATGAAGGCACCCATGTCTGCGTCAGCGTCTTCTTCTGTGACGGACTCCGTATTTATGTTTGTGTCCGGGGTCATTTTTGGCGCGGATTCGACTATTTCCTCATCAGGGGCGTGCCGGTTCCTTTCCGGCTCTGCCGCCGGTATGTCACGCGGGATATCAAGGTCCAGGTCCGCAAACGCGGCAAGGATATCATCCGTATCGTCCGACGCCGCATGTGAGTCCGCGATGGCGGCAAGGTCGGAATCGATGTCCGCTTCACTGAGTGCTTGGCCGGAGAACACCTCTTCAGCAGTTGCCACAGGGTCCGGGCCGGTTATTTTGCCCGCATAATGGGCATCCGGAGTCCCGGAGGTAGCCCGGTACTGCATGGTGTCCAGAGCATGTTCCGCAAGCCATTCCTCCGGTATCGGTTTTGCTTCGAAAGGTTTCGTGTCAAAGGCGTCCGGTTCGGAAAATTCTTCTTCGAATGCCTCTGCATCAAATGCCGTTTCATCAAAACCGCCCGCATCAAAAACGTCAGCATCGCTGGCATTCTCTTCAGTGAGTCCAGTGTCCGGAAGGCTGGTTGTGCCGACCGTCGTGGTGTCATCTCCGGCAAGACCGTTCTCAATATCTTCCGCCGGATCTGGCAATTCACAAAGCGACGCAAGATCCATCAGAATTTCCCGCGCATTGGAGAAATCAAGCAGTGATGTCATGTGAATATGCGTGAACAGATCACCGGCCTCATGCCGCACACGGCGCAGAACTTTTTCCCTGTCTTGTTCTGATGTGAGTTTATCGGCCCTTGTTAACAGCAGAATGCTGCGCGCACGTACCTGTTCCGGCACATCCTGCCAGGCGGATAACTCGCTTTTGCGCCAGGCCTGGGTTGCCGGTGAACACCAGATGGCAACATCCGCAAGCTTTGCCACACGTTCCCAGGCTTCTGATGCGATGTTCGGATCGGAGTTGCCCGGCGTGTCAATGATATCGCACAGTTGCAGAAACGGCGATATCATGAACATACGGATACAGGCGGTCTCACTCACGGGGATGGTTTCAAAACCGCCGGTATCTATGGGATGTTTCGCACCTGACAGATCAACACGGTACGCAGCGGCATCTCCGTAAGATATCCAAACGGGCGGCATCTGAGTCGCTGTGACCTGTGTACGCAGACTTCTGGAACCGGTCATCAGATTGATCAACGTGGATTTCCCGGCGCTGAACTCGCCGAGAACAACAACACGCGCCTTCCGGGGGGTGTTACCGCCCGTTTCAGTCTCAAAAGGATCAGGATTGGTCATGGGAATCCTCAGGCCGCGAGTGTTTCAATAAGTTTACGTGCATTTTCCAGCGTCTCCGATTTTCCGGAAGGCGAAGCGGCGTCCGGGCCTGATCTGTCTCCGGTGTTATTGACCAGTGACATCAGGGTTGCGGCTTGTGCGTCCATGAACTCTTTCAGGATCGCCACGTTTTCAGTGCACAGACCCGGGGCCATATCCTCGGACAGTTCCGCAATAATCGAATCCGTTTCTTTCAGAACCAGATTTGAATACCGTTCGGTAATTGCATTCCCGCCGCGCATGTTCAGCCACCATTTTTTCCACCATGACACATTGAGATCGAGTGCAATGGTCTTGCCGACAGTCGTGGGAGGCAGCAGCCGGGCGGTTGCCGGCGGATTCAAGCGCACTTTCCCGGGTTCTATGCCGAAGACATCCGTATAGATGCGTTCATAGCTCCAGCAGGCATCGTGAAAAACGTCCTGGGTTGATTTCTCGATTGCTGAACCGAATGCTGTATAAGCGGAGCGCAGCATCATCCTCAGACCGGCAGGATTATATTGCCAAACCTCGCCGTCACCATGCGCCTCAAGATGCGATACCAGCGCTTCAACCGCACGGTTGGCAAAAACACCCTGGGAGCGGGTCAGCCGTTCCGTCAACTCGTCCCTGGCAAATTCATTGGCATCTGAAAGCGCGTTTGTCAGACGCTTTTCCACCGATGCGATTTTTTCCTGCAGCACATCCCGGCTGACATGTTCATTTTTGGCGTTGTCACGGCGTATGCTGATTTCACGTTCTGCCGCCTCGATGGAGGTCAGAAGGTTTCCGACCTCGTCGCGCACTTCCTTCAGCATTGCTTTGCCCGGTCCGGCAATGATCCGTTCGGCAATGCTATGATGCAGGCCCGGGACACCGGATAATGCCCAGGCGGTTTGCCTCGCATCGTCACCGGCCTTCAAAAGATCTTTGGCAAAGGCGCTGCCCGCCAGGTTTTCCATGGCGTTTCTGGAGGCCGCAGGAAGGCTGTCCGTGGTATCTGACAGTGCGCTTTGCGCCCAGTATGCGCTGCCGAACATAATCCGGACATCCCCTTTGATGTCCTGGGATTTCAGGGTTGAGCGGAAGTTTTCCTCAAGGGCCGGTATTTCACTGGCCGGATCGTCCAGTTCGTCAATCCGGTTGACAAACAAAATCACTTCACGGGCATCAACATTCGCGATCAGGCGCAGTAAAGCCATATCCATGGTCGACAGTGCCTGGTGTGCCGACAGCACAACAATGCACAGGCGCGAATCCCGGATCGAATTGATCGTGATCTGCTCGCGCATCATGAATGTATCGTTGAC
>CALFWP010000113.1 GCA_937927905.1 uncultured Neomegalonema sp. | reverse complement strand
CTGATCGAAAACTACTTCCAGAAGCTCAAGGAATTCAAACGCATTGCGATGCGCGCTTGTAAAACCGATACGTCGTTCGCGGCGATGATCAATCTCTGCGCGGGCGTCATAAATTCAAGGTAACTGTCAACAGGCCCTAGTTGGGAATTAATAATTTCTGACACGCTTCTACACGAGTCCCTCTATAACCTGCAGCAGCGGTTCCGGCCGCTGTTTTTTTGTGGACAGCGTTTTTCCGGCGGAGTGCCTTCAAACTTTTCCCAGTGCATCGGCCAACATAGACGAGGTCAGAATTTGCGGCAGCAGAACGGGATCTCCCTTGGCCGGATAAACGGCATAAAGCGGGACACCGGCGCGTCCGAAACCTTGCAGTAATTCTGTGATTTCCGCGTTACGGGCGGTCCAATCGCCTATAAGGTATGTGACACCGTTCTCTTTCAGTGCGTCCTTGAAAGCACCCTGCAGGGCCACGCGTTCATTGACCTTGCATGTGATGCACCAGTCTGCCGTCATATTGATAAAGACGGGTTTGTTTTGTGCGCGCAGGTCTGCAAGCCGTTCTGCGGTGAACGGTTCCCCCGGTCCGTCGAATGCCACCGCTTCTGCTTTCGGTGCTGCTGGTATTTGCGCGACAAGGAACAGGGCGATTATGACGGAGACAGCCGCTCCGCCGAGACCCCAGCGTTTTCCCTGCACTCCGGCATTTTGGGAAATGCCATAAGCCCAAGCCGCAAGTCCGGTAAACACCCCGCCGATCAGGACAGCCAGCATCGCGTCATTTCCGGCGAGTGTCCCCAGAACCCAGACCAGGAAAGCGGCGGTCGCATACATTGGGAAGGCCAGAAATTCTTTAAGGCGCACCATCCAGACCCCCGGTCTGGGCATGATGCGTGCGGCGGCCGGTGACAGGGACAAGAGTACGAAAGGCGCAGCCAGACCGACGGCCAGAGCGATGAACACCGACACTGCCTGTGCCGTGGGCATCGTCAAGGCCGCACCCATCGCCGTTCCCATAAACGGGGCAGTGCAGGGCGTTGCGACGATGGCGGTCAGGCCGCCGGTGAAATAAGCCCCCCGTAATCCGCCGCTGTCCGCCTGTGCGGATCCGACGCCGGCCAATCTTGAGGACACTTCAAATACGCCTGAAAGATTAAGCCCGACAAGAAAGAGAAGATAGGCAAGCGCGGCAACGATAAACGGATTTTGTAACTGGAATCCCCACCCGACCGCAGATCCTGCCGAGCGCAGACCGAGGAAAACCGCCGCCAGCACCGCGAATAAAGTGATGACGCCTGCTGCATAAGCAAGCCCGTGTGCCGCGCGGTGGCCAAAGCTGCTTTGGGTCATTTGCGCAAAGCCGAGTGCTTTCAGCGCCAGTACCGGAAATACGCATGGCATGAGGTTCAGGATAAGCCCGCCTGCTAATGCCAGTCCGAGCGCCCAAACGAATGAGACACCGGTACCGAATCCTTGAATACTGCCGCTATTATCCGCAGCGGCGGCGACGACTGTGCTATCTGTGGAGCCGGGCTTTGCATCAAAAGCCAGTGCAATGGTGACATCCCCGTCTCCGGCACCTTCTGTCAGTTCGATCACACCTTCAAGCGGCCCTTCGGGAGCTTCATCATTATCTATACTGCGTGGTATTGTCAGTGTCATACCGGTACTGTCTACGCTGACGATCTGAATGCCCGCGTGATTGATAATACCCCACTCAGCCGGGAACACATACGCGTCTTTCAGGTCGGCATTCTCGAAATGCTCGCCTGCAAAACGGATTTTGACAGATGCATCATCTACAGAATATTTTGCCGGATAGGGGCTTGTAGCGGGTATAGAGGCGCGTGCCTCCATAAAGAGCTTATCTTTTGTACCTCTATTGCCGCCTTTTCCGGTCTCCGGCCCTGTCGGTAAAGACAACTCCGCTACGCCTTGTTCCGGAATGCAGACATCGTTACAGACCAGCCAGAACACATCGGCAGTCAGCTCGACCGGCTTACCCTCTGGCCAGTTTTCCGGTACGGAAACAGGCATCAGCAATGTGGATTTGTCCGAATACCCGTAATTCATCATCGGTTCGAACGGCTGACGGTGAGGGGCAGGCCAGTCGGTTTTCCCGATTTCAACACCCTCCGGTGTTGTCCATCTGATTTCGACCGGCTGGCCGGAATCCCCCGCATTTTTCCAGTATGTATGCCAGCCCGGGGCAAGCGTCATGTCCAGCGCGAGCGTAGTCGTGTCGCCGGGGGCGACGGTCTCATGCTCAAAGTGGAAATCACCCCGCACAAACTCGGTTTCAATCGTCGATGCCTGGGCCGAAGCAGCAATGAGCGAGAGGGCAAACACTATACGGGTAATCATGATCTCTCCGGAAAAGCATTTATAGTCTGCATCTTATAGCGATAATTTCTTGATACAGACAAAACCCGAAACGTCACTCTTGCGTTATGCAACGAAACATATGTCCGCTGCACTGATTGCTTCATGGTTCGGCGGATGAGATGTTTCTTAACCGGAGCAGGTTTTGCGGTGAATGAAAACTGTGATTTATAAAATTATAACAGCGATCTGCTCTTACAGACTCTGCGAACCTTAAGTATCAGCGGTTCATTCAAATGCCAGGCGGGCAACAGCGGCCCTCAAATCTTCTATCCCTTCCTGTTTTTCGGAAGAGGTAATGATCATCTGCGGATATGCGGCCGAGCGTTTTGCGATACTCTGCGTTGTATTTGTGATAATATTATCAAGTTGTTGTGCTTTGACTTTGTCAGCCTTGGTCAGCACGATCTGGTAACTGACCGCCGCAACATCGAGCATGTCCATAATATCAGTGTCTACTGCCTTGATACCATGGCGTGAATCAATAAGCAGAAAGCATCTGCGCAGGCTTGCACGGCCGGACAGATAGTTGCGCAAAACCCCTTGCCAACGCAGGACCTCCGCCTTGGGTGCCTTGGCATATCCGTATCCGGGTAAATCCACGAGATAAAGCTGTGTGATATCGGGATGGGCCAGTTCAAAATAATTAAGCTGTTGTGTCCGGCCCGGCGTATTTGAGGCGCGGGCAAGGTTTTTACGCCCGGTCAATGCGTTGATCAGGCTGGACTTTCCGACATTGGAGCGTCCGGCGAAACAGATTTCCAATCTGTCACCGGCAGGCAGCTGTGAAAGCTCGGCCGCACCGATAACAAATGTACATTCGCGCGCAAAAAGCAGGCGTCCTGCTTCGGTCTCGGCTTCTGTGAACGGGGTCACTGGCTATTTCCTCTGCCGGCGCGGTTACTCGGTCTTCTTTTTCCGGAACAGATCCTTGATGTTATCGATCAATTCGATCTTGGCACCTTGGGATTTCATAATCCAGGCCTGCTGAATGATGGTCAGCACGTTGTTCGCCGTCCAGTAAATCACAAGACCGGCAGGGAAACTGCCAAGCAGGAAAGTGAAAAGAATCGGCATCCACGCAAAGATTTTTTTCTGGATCGGGTCCGGCGGAGCAGGGTTGAGCTGCATTTGCAACCACATGGTAATGCCCATGATAATCGGCCAAATCCCGATCAGCATAAATGTCGGCGGACCCCAGTCATAAAGGCCGAAGCCGGTAAATATGCTGGTCGGGTCCGGTGCGGACAGATCCTGTATCCAGCCGAAAAACGGTGCATGACGCATTTCGAGCGTGACGAACAGCACCTTGTAAAGTGAGAAAAACACAGGAATTTGCAGCAATATAGGCAGACAGCCCGCAGCAGGATTAACTTTTTCCTTGCGGTAAAGGTCCATCATGGCGCGCTGCATCGCCTGCGGGTCTTCCTTATGCTTTTCGCGTATTTTCTCGGTCTGAGGCTGCAGTTTTTTCATACGGCCCATCGAAACATAGGATTTATAGGCCAGCGGAAACATGACGGCCTTAATGATCACTGTCAGCAAAATGATCGCAACACCGAAATTGCCGACTATGCCGTTGATAACGCTCAGCAACCAGAAAAATGGTTTTGTCAGAAAGTAAAACCAGCCCCAGTCTATTGAATCATAGAATCTTTCGACACCCAGCTGTTCTTCGTATTCGGCCAGTAGGCCGGCCTGTTTCGCCCCGGCAAAGAAATGAACCTTTGCGCTCGCTGTCTCACCGGCGGGAACATTAATCGTATTGAGCCTGACGTCAGTCTGATAAATCGGCTTACCGGCATTTCCGACCTTGTAAGCCGCAGTAAAAGGCGTGCCCGGTTGTGGAATCAGAGCTGTCATCCAGTATTTATCGGTAAAGCCGATATAACCGTTACCCGCGACATCGATTTTCTTCAGATTGGCATTTTCGGCACGGTCAAAATCCGCATCGGAAAAATCATCATAATCCAGCTCTTCAGTGATGCCGTCATAAGCGCCGACCGCGCCCTCGTGCAAAAGATACATGCCGAGTGTTTCCGGTTCACCATGGCGCGCTATTATCCCGTAAGGGCGGACAGTCAGTGTTTCATCCAGTGAATTGCGGACTTCCTGGGTGATGGTGAAAAGGTAGTTTTCGTCCAGTTCGTAAGTCTTGCGGAATGTGATCCCTTTGTCATTTGTCCATTCCAGCGTAACAGGTGAATCTGCGTCGAGGGTGTTGCCTTCAACCAGCTTCCAGGGAGTTTTTAAACCCGGCAAAGTGCCGGCATTTGTTCCTGCCCATCCGAAAACAGAGTAATACGGAGCCTCAGTGCTGGTTGGCGACAGCAACGTCACCTCGGGAGATCCTTCTTCGATGGTGACGTGGTAATCTTTCAGGTTCAGGTCGTCTATCCGCCCGCCAAGCAGTGAAATTGATCCGTCCAGGCGGGGGCTGTCGATTGTAATGCGGTCACTTTTCGAAAGGGCCTCTTCGCGGGACAGGGTCACGGTCTCTGCAGCGGCGTTGATGCCGCCGGGCGCTGTCGCCTCGACCGTTTGTTCTGTGGCCCGCTTTGCCGCCTGTTCTTCTGCTGCTACCCGCGCAAGTTCACGCTGGGGACCGATAATAAAGGCTTCCCACAGCCCGATCACTAGAAAGCTGAGTACGGCTGCAAGAATCAGATTTTTCTGGTCGCCCATTCATCGGCTCCGGCGTTTGGGATATTTGGATTACAAGACGTGTCGGCCTGCAGCGATGTTCAATCGCTATGTGCGCACAAGGTCAAGCATTTTACCTTTTTTCGACAGGGGGAACAGGGTCAAATCCGCTTCCCCCCCCCGGTCGGCATCGTAAAATTCTGTTGGATATCAGTTTTACGCCGTTGATAGGCCCATGTTTATCAATCGACTCAATCGCATAAGCCGAACATGTTGGTTGAAAGCGGCAGTTTGAGGCAAGAAGCGGTGAAATTACGTATCTGTAAACGTAAAAAGGTAATTTTAGTGCCGTGATTGCAAATCTACGGATCATGCTGAGCAGCCAAAGCATCCAGTCCTGAGGCAAGGTCACGCTCTAGGATGTTATACGGCATGGAAACTGTGGTGTTTTTGCGTGCAATCATGACATAATCGCATCCAATAATACCATTTTCCTTGATATGACAGGCG
>CALFWP010000112.1 GCA_937927905.1 uncultured Neomegalonema sp. | reverse complement strand
ATTTCGCACAGCCCCTGCGCCGCGCAACCATACCCGGCTTTGCAAAACTGCAGAACAGTATGAAGGAACTGCGCAGTCAGTTTGCATCCGCCTACAGTGCGTCAATGATGTTTGCCGTTCCCTTCGCACTTGGCGTGGCATTGATCGCGGAACCGGCAATCCGTCTCGCCTTCGGTCCGGACTGGTCCGCCGCAGCCCCGCCGTTGCAGGTGCTCAGTCTTTACGGATTGTTCGGAGCTTCTGTACAATTTTGCGGACCGTTGCTGATATCCATGGGCCAGCCGCGGCGTTTGACACCCTTACAGATGATCTCGCTTATTTTCGGTGCGCCGATGATCTGGTGGGGATCGCTTCATTACGGGCTGGTCGGTGCAGCCTGGGCCATGGCCGCGATGGGTGGGATGCATGCGCTTCTGATCATGCGCGCGGCTCTATCGCTTTGCGGCGGGAACACGCTGGATGTCATCACCTGGGCACCGCGCGCACTCGCTGCAGGTCTGGCCATGGCATTGTCAGTGCGCGGCGTACAGGCTCTGCTGCCTTATGACGGCAGTTTATCACATGCCGCCATGACACTGCTGGCCAGTGTTGTCACCGGTGCACTTACCTACCCGCTGGCCCTGCTGGTGCTGTGGTATCTTGCAGGAAAACCCGACAGTACCGAGCGGCGCATTATGAAAATGGCACACGGATTTCTGCCCGCCCGATTTGCCGGGGCCGGTCAATCGTAACCCAGTTGCTCTGCCAACCGCGCGGCGCTGATCCTTGACACCGGTTTTCTGTCAAGCAGCTTGAGTATCTTATTCTGGCGTTTGAGAGCCCCGGTTTCATAACCGCATTGACCTGCGGCGCATGGCAACGGCATCAGCGACGCACAATACGCCGCAATCTCTTCATAGGCACGGATGATATCCTGTTGTTCTACACCGGCTGAACCGCCCTGCTCCGGTTTATGCCTGCGCCGCTCTCTCTTGATAAAACAGTCAAGCTCGATAGCCGCCATCGCGTAATGGTACCAGCGACCGGCATCCCCGACGATAGACACCAGCTTTGCGGGTGCCCCGTCTTTGCCCATGCCCGCTGTGTCCGCCGCACACTCTGCACGGGAAAATTCAGCCGCCATAGAACCGGTACAAAACTCCAGAAACTCCATAATCTTCTTGGTGCTGCCGGCACAGACCATACCATTGAACGATGTGAAGATTTTATGCCTGTCCGCATATTCGTAAAGCTGTGCCGCACTGACCGGAGCGTTGCCCTGCATCACCGGGCTGTTCGTATGAAGCATATCGCGGCATATCATAAAAATACCTGCGATAAACTGATACTGGCTGGCCAGATCATCAGGAACAATACCGGAGGCATTCGGTCTGGGCTGTTTGCGCAGGGAATAGGAAATCAGCGAAATGCTCGCCAGCGAGATGATATAAAGATCACGGATGCCGCCCTGTGTGCCGGGGCGAACCTTTCGGGCAATTGAGGCGTGATAGGCAATAACCGCTCTTGTAATCTCCAGCGCAGCATCAAAGTTTGTCATTGCGATGCGCAACGCGGACATATTGATCGGGTGTCCGTAACGCGATCCTTCATACTTGCAGGGGATTGTTTTGGCAGGGATATGGTCGTTAAAGAGAAAGGGGCGTGTGTTTTCTTCGCCCAATTGCCGCCCGCTCTCTGTAAACAGCGGCGAGACGCCGCGCCACAGGCCGTGACGGAATTCCATAATATCCGATTCCCACGGTGCCTCTGCAAAGTGCCGGACAACTTTTTTACCGAATGTCTTAATCTGTTTCATGCGATCCGTTTACCAGTCATTCAGAACAGACAAGCCCCTGCAAAGAGAAAGCCATCACCGTCAAACCCATCAAAACGCGGCTGAGCTGCGCTTATGCCCCCTGTAGTGTCCAGAAAAAGAGCCGCATGCCCCCAGGCATCCCCGCTGGCACCGTGCGGCCAATCTCTGCGCTGTAAAGATACATATCCACTGGTTTTCGAACTGAAGAATCTGCCGGATTTGACCCCTTGAAAATCAGAATCGAAATCAAGTGCGCCGGTCGCCTCATCCACTCTCAGCACATAAAACCCCTGTTCCCCGCCAAGCTCCGCACCGAGGATAAGGCGATTGGATTTCGGATCTTTGGACAACCAGTGGGGTTTGAAATCCTCCGGCGTTTCAAGCCGGTGCACTTCTTCGGGTTGTTGCGGATTGCTAAGGTCAAGGACGGCCACGCTGTTGATTTTGCCTGCAGGCTGAATCCAGAAATTTCCGATCTGTACGGGAATACCGCAATGATCCGCAGGATGGCCGGACGAGGCAGGCGCCAGAATATGCACAAGCTCGATTTCAGGATTGTCGGTACCGATACCGGTCAGATGGTGAAAAGAACACTCAAATGTACTTATAAAAACGGACCCGTCCTCCAGCACACGCGGACCGAAACCCGTTGTCCGTTTCACAGGTCCGCCCCCTGCCGTGCCCGGCCCCTGTTTCGGCAATTCAATCGTTTTGAGCAGGCTGAAATCAGAATACCGGTAGATTTGGACAACTTCCGCCCAGGACGTTTCCATCATCGGCGCGCTGGTCACGACGAACCTGTCAGCCTCGGGCAGAAACGCAAATGCATAGGGCCGGACCGCTTTGCCGCTTGAAGTCACGGCAGCGGATGTCATTCGCAACAGCTCTCCATCGGCCGAATACTCCGCGATACCGCCATGATTGGCAGGCAACAGCTTTTCTTCCACATCCGGACTGCTGCCGTCACTGCGTAAAAATCCAGTCAAACGGGTTCCGTAGGAGGTGCGGGTATAATCATGGGGAAAGCGGAACGGTTGCGGCGGCGGCAGAACCTTCCGCACCTTTAAGTCATCCGGGTTATCAATATCCACGATCAGCGTGGATTCGTGGTGATGCGCATTCATGAAAAGCGGCTCGCCCGATGGTGGCGGCACATATTCCATGTGATGCGGCATTGAGTTTTTCATACCGACCGGCAGGGAATGCAGCGGCAACCCGCGCGTATCACTCTTCGGGTCCGCATCAATAACCACGAGGAAATCAGAGTCCGACGCATCGGTATCACCGGCGAATATCAGCAGGCGGGACGAAGGATTTCCGGTCAGGTCAACACGGTTTTCATGATCATCGCATGCAGACAGGCCAAGCAACGCAGCAATCAGAAACACCGCGCCCGATACATTTTTATCCGCCTTATCCGCAAAAAACATCACCACCTCAAATATCGGAAGACCGAGCCTCTCGGATGACGGGTCACAGCCTGTATCCGCAAAAAACCTGCACATTATATAAAGGGAACAGCAAATTTTAAGCCAGCGCCCGCGAAAACCGGCTGGCATGTTTATCGCTATCAGCTGCTCAGACAGAATTGGATGCGCATAATAGCAGAGCAGAAATCACCGCTTTTGCGGCGTGTTCCAAGATGAACCGGGATGCGATATGCGCGATTTAACTTTTCAATCAACAGCGTTAACCGTAGATGCTGTATCAGTATTGGACAACGCCTGGCAGGATTTGGCGCACCATGCGATTGAAAAAAATGTGTTTTTATTTCCCTGGTTCGTACGTGCCTCCATACCGCTGCTGGCAGAGCATAAACCACGTATCATAACGGTTTATAAACGGGATCTGCTGATCGGATTAACCATTCTCCAACCCGATACGGGATACGCAAAAATACCTGTAAGATTTTACCGAACCTGCATTCATTATCATCAGTACCTGGCGACACCGCTCATCAGAACCGGTTATGTGAAAGACTTTTTCCGCGGCATCGGCGAATGGCTGGACACTACACCCGCCGATAAAAGCTTTATCGTTTTCAATCAGCTTTCCGGCGGACACGGGATACCCGCAGCGGCCGCTGAGGTCTTTGCCCGACAGAACCGCCAGGCCGCTGTTGTTGACGATTACGGACGCGCCTTTATCACCGCACCGCCGGATACGGAGACAGACCTGTCGGGGCATATCAGTAAGAGTAGGCTGAAAAACCTGAAACGGCGACGCAAAAACCTGAGCAAAGCCGGACCCGTCACAATCAGTGAATTCTGCCACGAAGACAGTTCCGGAGAGTGGTTCGATGATTTCATGCGTGTTGAAAACCTCAGCTGGAAAAAACGTTCGGGCACATCCATCGCGGAAAACCCGGATGATATCGCATTTTACAAGGCGCTGATAAAAGACGCCGTGCCGAAGAATGGATTGTCGATGCTCAAACTTGAGGTCGGCGGAGTCGCAATTGCCTATACGCTCGATCTGAAAGCGGACGAGCATGTGTACTGTGTCAAAACTGCTTATGACGAACATTACAGCCAGTATTCACCCGGCGTTATACTCGAACATGAGACACTGAAAAAATACTATCGCCACGGCGATCCGGTTTTTGTCGATTCGTGCACATCCCCGCAAAACCACATGATCAACGGCCTCTGGCCGGACAAAAAAAGGATCATCACGCTGGCCTTTGCCAAAAAGGGCATCCGGCATGACATGGTTTTCAAAAGCGTCGTTCTGCTGAAGAAACTCGCCGGAAAAAGCCGGACCCTCAAGGACGGGGGCAAGCCGTGACCGCGCAGAATACTCCGCGCAACGGCATCATGGAGCCTGTGCGGGCGGACATACCGGATATGTGCGCTCTGTTTAAATCCGGACAAATCTGGCACCATCAGAACTTTCCGGACATATTCTGCTTGCCGGAAAACGAAGGCCGGATCACCGCCTACTTTCACCGGTATTTCGCACCGAAAAAATCCGTCCTGAAACCGCGCAGTCTGTTTCATAAACAAAGCAGGTTTTCGCTGGGCTGGTTCAGGGATGATACGCTCAGGGGTTATATTCTCTACAGCCTTTACAAGGGATCGGATGTGTTTTTCGGTGACGATATCTGGTTCGCCCATGTTGATGATATCGCCGTCGATGCGAACCACCGGCAGGGCGGCATTGCCTCAGGCCTGCTTGATGTTCTGACCGGCAAAATCGACGCACGCGGCGGCGGGATTATCTCCGCCCAGGTCTGGAACCGGAACACATCATCGGAAAAGCTGTTCCTTAAGGCGGGGTTTGAGCGCAATTGCACACAATACCATCGCACCTCCTGAACGCCGCGCCATAAAAAAAGCCGCGCAGGGACACGCGGCTTTCAATCTGCGGTGTGCCTGCGTCCGATCAGGCGTTCACATCAACAACGACACGGCCCTTGACCTGTCCCTTGAGGATGTCTTTCCCGAGTTTCGGCAGATCGCTCAGCGTCGCCATCTCGACCATTGATTCAAGCTTATCCATCGGCAGATCGGTGGCAAGACGGCCCCAGGCGCGCACGCGGTTTTCGGTCGGTTGCATTACCGAATCGATCCCGAGAAGGTTAACGCCCCTGAGCAGAAACGGCACAACCGTCGCCGGCAGATCCGCTCCGCCCGCAAGACCCACGGCGGCGACAGAAGCCCCGTATTTCATCTGACCCAGCACCCGCGCCAGCATCGCGCTTCCGACAGCATCAATGCACCCCGCCCAGGTTTCGGTTTCCAGCGGACGCTTAACGGTTTCGTTGATGTCCTCGCGGGGGACAATCCGCGTAGCACCGAGGCTTTTGAGGTAATCCGCCGTTTCAGGGCGTCCGGTGACACAGGCGACTTCATAGCCCAGATTGGCGAGGATAGCCGTTGCGACCGACCCGACGCCGCCCGCCGCGCCCGTGACCAGCACTTCACCCTGTCCGGGCTTGAGGTGGTGATCCTCCAGCGCCATCACCGCCAGCATCGAAGTGTATCCGGCGGTGCCGATGGCCATCGCCTGTTTTGTGGTGATGCTGTCGGGGATTGTCACCAGCATATCGGCATCAACCCGCGCCTTTTGCGCATAGCCGCCCCAGCGGACCTCGCCCACGCGCCAGCCGTTCAGGACCACGCGGTCTCCGGCCTTGTAGCGGGGATCATCGGACGTTTCGACCGTGCCCGCAAAATCAATCCCCGGAACATGGGGAAAGTTGCGGACCAGACCGCCCGTCGCATTGATACACAGGCCGTCCTTGTAATTGACCGTCGAATACTCGACCGCGACCGTCACATTGCCCTCGGGCAAGCGGTCCAGTCCGACCTGTTCGATGTTCTGATGAACCGTGCCGTCCTCATCCTTAGTGACGACCAAAGCGTTAAAAGCCATAACGTACCCCGAAGCGTTGGAAAACAATGGCAACAGCTTTACGGAACCCCGCACCGATACGCCAGCGGGAAAAGGCGGTGAAAATAGTTTGCCGTAAATGCCGGTATAGCCACAGTCGCTTTTTGCGCCCTGTTCAAAGACACCGGATAACGAAGGTCGTCAGCACCCCGAATGTTACTCGGAACTGAACGGTTCCAGCTGATCCACTGCTCGCGTAACGGGCAGGACGGCGGGATCGACCGGCGGCGTTGCCAGTACTTTGACAATGTCAAGTTTTGTGATCTCGACCTCATCTTTAAACGGCAGTTCGGCTATTACGTTTATATTACCATATGTTTTAAGCGCGGCCCGGAACGCTTCAACGATTTTGTAGCGGTTGTTCGCGAAAAGATTCTCCAGATTTTCGTGGTATTTTTCGACCCACAGCGCGGCCACGGCAGAGACCTGTGCGGCGGCGTATGAGGTGCCGGACAGTTCCCATTCGCGGCTCTGTTCCGCATATTCCGGCACCGGCGGATCAGCCTTCAGATTAAAGGATGCACGGTTCATGCGCATCGCAAGGGCGGAGACGTCCACACGTTCCTGCAACAGGTATTTGAAGTTGGGATAGTGATCATAAAGGCCAATGTTCTGTTTCCCGTCCTTGTAATCGTATCCTCCGGCAGTTATGACGCGGGAAAACATGCCGGGATACACATTAGCTTCAGTAACCTGTCCGGCGGCAGCGACAATAATCACCCCTTGCCGGTACGCTCTGTCGATGGCATTGGCCGTGAAAGAATCTATCCCTGCCTGACCACCGAGGCCGTTGATGATCTTTTGCAGAGGGCCGAGATTCCCGGGATTACCCATGCTGATATTGATCACGCGCACATCCCTGTAGTTCAGCGCGTGAAAGATGGCGTCCCCGATCAAGCGGGTCGGGGCGCCCTGATACGGACCGCCTAACCCGCCGCTTTGGAACAAAGGACCGTTGGCCACGCGATACGGGATCACTTTCGCTCCGGGCGCAACACCGCGAAAGTCCTTGGTTGCACCGAGAATGGCCGACAGGGTCTTGACCCCGTGATCAGGGTACTCGATGAGTTTATCGAGTACCCTACCCGACCGCTTCAACGGCGATACCGGCAATGTGGAGAGCGGGTCCTGATCGGGGCGCGGGTCGAAAAAATTAACCCCCTTATCCAGCAGAATATTTTCGGGCGGATCGGTATCGGCGGCACCTTCCGCGTATCCGAGCGAGGGGTGGGAGGCGATGCCGGAATCAATATGGGCGATGACCGTCTTTGCGGAAGAGCTTGCCAGCTGTGCGACGGTATCCGAGTAGATATATTGAGTATATTCGTCTCGAAGGGATGGCGGGCGCAAATCATTAATTAAAGACATAAACTGCTCAGCTTTCAAGATGTCACACGAATAAGCCTTGTCGCAGCGGCAGGGTTTGTCAACCCCAAGATGTTTCGTGGGCTTTATGCTATCGCCCTGCAAGCCAATGGCAAGGCGTAAAAACCCGCGCCGCGCTATTTCGCCGCGCCGGTGCCCGCCTTCGCCTTTTTCGCAGGTTTCTTCGCCGCAGGTTTTTTCACCGCAGGTTTCTTTTCCGCCGGTGCTTTCTTCTTCGTCGCCGGCTTTTTCTTCGGTTTCAGCATCGGGCCGAGGTATTTTCCGGTATAGCTGCGCTTTACCGCCGCAACCTCTTCGGGGGTGCCGCTCGCGATGATTTCGCCGCCGCCATCGCCGCCCTCCGGCCCGAGATCGACGATCCAATCCGCGGTTTTGATCACATCAAGATTGTGCTCGATCACCACCACCGTATTGCCCTGCTCCACCAGTTCGTGCAGCACCTCGAGCAGGCGGCGCACATCCTCGAAATGCAGGCCCGTGGTCGGCTCGTCCAGAATATAGAGTGTCCGCCCCGTGGCGCGCTTGGCCAGTTCTTTCGACAGCTTGACCCGCTGTGCCTCGCCGCCAGAAAGGGTTGTGGCCTGTTGCCCGACCTTGACATAGCCGAGGCCGACGCGCTCCAGCGTTACCATTTTATCGCGGATTGACGGCACCGCCTTGAAGAACACCGAGGCATCCTCGACGGTCATATCCAGCACATCGGCGATGGATTTGCCTTTGTACTTCACCTCCAGCGTCTCGCGGTTATAGCGCTTGCCGTGGCAGACATCGCAGGTGACATAGAC
>CALFWP010000111.1 GCA_937927905.1 uncultured Neomegalonema sp. | reverse complement strand
GGCGCGCTCGGTGCTTTTGTCATCACCTTGATGAGCCGTCTGACGGCGAACAAAAGACAGGACTGAATTTTTTGGCGCGTTGCGCTGATTGAAACTCTAAGGGACACCTGATGCTTAAAATCGAAAACCTTCACTGCCGCTTGGAAGACGATCCTGATACCAAAATTCTCAAGGGTGTTGATCTTGAGGTAGAGGCGGGCAAGGTTCATGCGATCATGGGGCCGAACGGGTCCGGTAAATCCACCTTGTCTTATGTGCTGTCGGGCCGCGACGGGTATGAAGTGACCGACGGGTCCGCGACTCTGCTTGGGGAAGATATTCTCGATATGGAACCTGATGAGCGGGCGGCGGCAGGGCTGTTCCTCGCGTTTCAGTATCCGGTCGAAATTCCCGGCGTCGGTAATATGATCTTTTTGCGCACCGCCTTAAACGCTCAGCGTAAGGCGCGCGGCGAAGAGGAAATGGGCGCGCCGGATTTCCTCAAACTGGTGCGTGAAAAGGCCAAAGAGCTTGATATCTCGCCCGATATGATGAAACGCCCTGTCAATGTCGGCTTTTCGGGTGGCGAGAAAAAGCGCAATGAAATCCTGCAAATGAGCCTTTTGCAGCCAAAGCTCTGCATTCTCGATGAGACGGATTCCGGCCTTGATGTCGATGCGATGAAGCTGGTGTCAAAGGGCGTGAATGCTCTGCGGGACGAAGGGCGCGGCTTCCTGGTTATTACCCATTATCAGCGTCTACTCGATCATATCAAACCCGATGTCGTGCATATCATGGCCAATGGCAGGATTATCCAAACCGGCGGACCGGAATTGGCGCTTGAGGTCGAGAAAAACGGATATGCTGATTTGCTGGGAGCGGTTGCGTAATGGATGCACCTGTGAATATCTGGCGAGAGGCGTTTGAAGCTTTCAAATCCGCGGATGCTGCCGCTGCGATAGAAGCGGAGACGCGAGAGGCGGCTTTTGCGCGCTTTGAGGGGCATGGCCTGCCAACCCGCCGGGATGAATACTGGAAATATACGCCGGTGCGGGGCCTGACTCCTGATGAGGTTGTCGGCACCACACAGGCTGCGGATGCCTTTGCCGGTGTCGATGCGTACCGTCTTGTGTTTGTGGATGGCCGACTTGATGCGGCGCGGTCGGACCGCGAGGCACTGGCCAAAGTTGCCGATCTGTCCGAAGGAGATGTGCCGTGGATCAATGCGGTGTATGCCGAATTGCAGGGCAAATCGGTTGAGGGCGCGCAAAAGCAGGTGGACCGTCCCTTTGCCGATCTGAACATGGCGATGGCCAGTGACGGCATCGCGTTGCGTATCCCTTCGGGAGCGGCTCTCGATAAACCGATACACTTGCGCTATGAGGGCACCAAAGCATCGCATTTGCGGATTGTGATGCTGCTGGAGGAGGGGGCGTCCGCGACCTTGTTGGAATCAGGTGCAGGAGCCTTGACCACAGGTGCGGAAATCGTATTGGAAGACCGCGCAACGCTCAATCATTTGCGCGCGCAAACGGAAGTGGCCGGTAAGCAGTTTACCGCGCTCTATGCCCGTATCGGCGCGGAGGCACAGTTCAAGACATTTACGCTGGCTGCTGATGGTGCGCTGATACGCAACGAGACTCAACTGATCATGGCGGGCGAAAACGGCAACGGCCATATTGCCGCCGGTGTGATGGGACGGGGCAAGGCGCTGATTGATAACACGGTTTATATCAGCCACGAGGCCGCCCATTGCGAAAGCCGTCAGGTCGTCAAGAACGTTATGGATGATCAGTCCAAAGCGGTTTTTCAGGGTAAAATTTATGTGAAGAAAGACGCCCAGAAAACGGACGGGTATCAGATCAGCCAATCGGTTCTGCTGTCCGAAGGGGCGGAATTCAACGCCAAGCCCGAGCTGGAAATTTATGCCGATGATGTAATGTGCTCGCACGGCTCGACCACCGGCGCGCTGGATGAAACGGCGCTGTTTTACCTGCGATCGCGCGGGGTGCCGCAAAAAGAGGCGGAGGCGATGCTTGTTGCGGCGTTTGTCGATGAAGCTATTCTTGAGATTGCCGATGAAAGCCTACAGAATATCATGCGCGCTTCTGTTGATGCGTGGATGGCCGAACGGTCGGCGGGGTAGGGTATGAACCTCGCCGCGATATATATCGAAGCCTGGAAACAGCCGCGACAGTCGATGCACCGCATTCTTTCGTTAGAACTGGGTGAGCGTGACCGCCTGATTATGGTTGCAGTAACAGGTGTTTTGTTTGCAATCCCGATGATCATGATTTTCCGGGCGATAGAGATGCCGCCCGGTCCGGATGGAGAAGTGATACCTGCGCCGTCGGCTTTAATGACGACATTGACTTCAGTGATGTTTGTCATTTTCGGATATTATTTTACAGCTGCGCTGATCAAGATATTCGGAACATTATTCGGTGGCACGGCAAGTTATCAGCAATCGAAATCCGTTTCCGCATGGGTGCAATTTGTGGTTGGCTTGGCCAATCTTGCACTCATGATGGCATCTTTTGTTCTGCCTTCGTTTCTTGACGGTGTTGTGCGTGTGGCTTTCACACTTGCTGCGCTATATGTCACATCTGCTTATGTTGCCGAAGCCCATGGCTTTGCCCATATCAGCAAGGTTGCCGGTGTTTCTATTGCGATCGTGCTGGTTGCAGCCATCATTCTGATGATGATGATGCCCTCCGGCGGCATTGTACCTGCCTGATAACCCTGAGGCTGTAATGTATAATATAGATGCCATCCGCGCCGAGTTTCCGGCAACCGGCCTGCAGGTTCACGGCAAGCCGCTGGTATATCTTGATAACGGGGCGAGCGCACAAAAACCGCGTCGTGTGATCGATTGTATCACGCGCACATATGAAAGCGAATACGCAAATGTGCATCGCGGATTACATCATTTGTCCAATCTCGCAACCGAGAATTACGAGGCTGCGCGCGGTGTTGTCCAGGATTTCCTTGGTGCTTCCCATGAGGATGAAATCATATTCACACGGGGGTCGACCGAATCCATCAATCTCGCCATGTATTCCTGGTTGGAACCACGTATTAAAGAGGGTGATGAGATTGTCCTGACCACCATGGAGCATCATGCCAATATTGTTCCATGGCATTTTCTGCGTGAACGCTTCGGTGCGAAACTGGTTTGGGTGGACCCGGATGTTAACGGGGATATCTCTGCCGATGCGATTGGGGCTGCCATCACAGAACGGACGGTACTGGTTGCGGTGACGCATATGTCAAATGTGCTGGGAACCGTGATTGACGTTAAGCACGTTACGAAGCTGGCCCATGCAGCGGGAGCGGCTGTGCTGATTGACGGTTCGCAAGGCGCGGTTCACATGCCGGTAAATGTTCAGGATATCGGCTGTGACTTTTACGCAATCACAGGACATAAACTTTACGGCCCGAGCGGATGCGGTGCGCTATATGCAAAACGCAGCTGCCACGACGAAATGCGTCCCTGGCACGGGGGCGGAGATATGATCCGGCATGTGCGTAAAGATGAAATCACTTATAATACTGCACCTCATAAATTCGAAGCCGGAACACCGCCGATTGTTCAGATCATCGGCATGGCGGAAGCCATCCGCTATATGCAGGATACGGGGATGGAAGCGATTTCTGCACATGAACAGGATTTACACGATTACACAGCGGAACGTCTGGCCGGTTTGAATTGGCTGCATGTGCAGGGGCATTCAGATACCAAAGGTGCGATTTTTTCATTCACAATGGACGGTGCGCACGCTCATGATATTTCCACGGTCCTTGACCGTTATGGCGTTGCAGTCAGGGCAGGGCACCATTGTTGTCAACCGTTGATGGAGCATATGGGCGTAACAGCGACATGCCGTGCCTCTTTCGGGATGTATAACAGTCGATCGGACGCCGATATACTTGTTGAATCTCTCAAAAAGGCACGGATGCTGTTTGAGTAACATCACCCAAAATGCCGTGTGGCACCGGGCCTCAAAGAATATCAACGGTGATCATGTAAAAGCCTGGCGGCTTTGAGCCGGGCTTTTTTGCCGTTTTAATATTACAGATTATGCAGCGTCATATGCCGGAATAACGGAAAACAGTTCTCAGAACAGAATATCATCCGTGATTTGACGGATTGTAATGTCTTCGATGACCAGTTCTCCATCACGACCAAAATCAAAAATAACGTTATCATTGCGTTTTGTGGCTCTTGGACGGAAGAATTTCCTGTTTGTCGGATCAGAGAATGGCGGCAAATCCGCCGCGATTGCCTACACCTTGATCGAGACCGCCAAATTTAATGGTATTGATCCGTAGGCATGGCTGACCGAGACCCTCAGCCGCATCGCTGATCACAAAATCATCCGCCTCGACGAATTGCTCCCTTGGCGTTACGCTGCATCACAGCGTAACCGAACCCCGCATCATGCAGACCGAGTATCTTCACCCGACGCTTTCACACAGGATTCGCCGGGCGGATACGGAGATGCTAGCCCATCAGATGAAGTTTCTGGATTGCGGGATGATGAATCAGTAGCATTATGGACCTGTCACGGTTTAGTGCCGCTCCGAGTTCTAAGTTACGCGGCCTGACCCTCGAAAGCCATGGGGCTTTTCCAAGCCAAGGCTGAGTGCCTGCGACGAGGATTATAAAAGCCGTTGATGTACTCGAAGATCGCGAT
>CALFWP010000110.1 GCA_937927905.1 uncultured Neomegalonema sp. | reverse complement strand
ATCACCCCGGCACCGGCCGCAAGACGGCGCATGGCATCTGCCGCGTATTTCGCAGGATTTTTAACCGGACTCGCTCCGCGATGTTCGTTGCGGTCAAGGTTCAGGCCGCTGATGCCGGGATTATATACTGCACCGACCGATTGGTTCGGATCAATGACGGACACTTCCGGCAGGTTGTCCCCGTGATAGAAAAAACCTCCATTGACCTTACGCACACCTGCTGCAGCCAGACGGCGCGCCATCCCGCTCAAATCGTTGCGGTCAAGGCTGGGATCTCCGGTGCCGACGATATGTAAATCACCATTCAGGATACCGCCCGACAATGACCCGTCCGCCAGAAGCGATGTTCTAAACCGGCCATCCATCCCTTTCGTTTCGAGGATGGCAATCGTCGCAAGCATTTTTGCAATCGACGCCGGAGGCATAGGATTATCGGCATTCCCTTCACTCAGGACCTGTCCGGTCTGCGCATCTAGCAGAATATACCCGAAAGTTCCGTCAGGCGCTGCCCCCGTTTGTTGCAGCTTGGTTAGAAACTTCATCGGCTTTTGAAGGACAGGAGGGGGGACAAGCAGACTTTGCGGCAGTGCACGCCGGACGCTTTGTCCGGATAAGGCCGACGGATCCCCGAGCGTTGTGGCGGCGCGATTTGTCACATTACCGGTTTGTGCCTGAGGCGAAGGCCGCCGAGGTGCCGGTGCTGTAGTGACCAGCGAATTTGCATCAATAAACACCGAAGGCGGCAAACTGGCGGTCACAATAGGTTCAGGCTTCTCATCCGATGACTCAGGTCCAAGCTTGGCATCACGCTCATGTACGGCCTTTTTGCTTTTGCCGCCCTTGACCAAATCGGCCTTGGTAGCGCCGGGCTTAGCAGCCGCGGTTTTCTTTTGTTTTACAGAATCCGATTTTGCGGTTTTTTCTGCAATCACAGGCTTATCAGACCCCTTGTGCGCGATATCCTGCAATGCGGCGTCCGGCATTGACGCACACCCGCTAAACCCCATTACAACCAACGGGATAACCCACCGCGCTATGCTCATAAGTCCTGCCTCAACCTTAAGAAAGAGCGCTTTTTACACGAAAAAACGCCTACCCGTATTTGCCCTGATAAAACCGTTAGAGCATCCCAAATGCGCGGTCCAGTAAATGTCAAAAACATTTAAATGCGGCTAACCGGCACATTTCCGCAATGCGTTATCAGTGCACCGGCAGACCGGATAAACAAGTATACGGGTTTTAATGTGAGTGTTCAGGTCAGAACATTTGAAGGTGACCCCGCCTGAAAATCATCAATCGCTCTAATCACCTGACGCCAGACCTCTTTCATCGCCTGATCACTGGCCCAGGCGGTATGCGGCGTCAAAATAAAATTCGGGCGATCCAGTATCGTTAACAGAGGGTTATCCGCTTCGGGGGGTTCTTTGGTCAAAACATCAAAACCCGCTCCGGCAATTAATCCGCAGTCAAGCGCATCGACCAGTGCGGCCTCATCCACCAGCCCGCCACGCGAGGTATTAATCAAAATCGCATTCGGTTTCATCGCCTCGAATTCAGGATTAGAAATCATATTCCGCGTAGCAGGTTTGAGCGGTGAATGCAGTGTAATCACATCCGAAGTCGCAATCACTTCATCCCATGGCGTGTAGAGCGATCCGAACCCGTCCACGCCTTTATGCGAAGCAAATACAGGCTCCATACCAAACGCGGTTGCAATTTTCGCCATATTCTGTCCGGTGATACCTTCACCGATAATACCGAGACGTGATCCTGCAAGATCACTGATCGGATGATTGAAAAAGCAAAATTGCCCGGATTTCTGCCATTCCCCATCAATCACATCCTGCCGGTAACCGGCAATCGAACGGCGCAATGCCAGTATCAGTGCAAAGGCATGTTCAGGTACGGTATGCTCCGCATATCCGCGCACATTCGAAACGGTGATGCCCCGTTCACGGCAGGCCGGGATGTCGATAACATCAAAACCGGTTGCGGCAATCGAAATCATTTTGAGCTTTTTTGCTGCTGCAATCTGCTCCGCCCTGACCGGTGCCTTGTTTGTAATGACAATATCCGCATCGGCGATGCGATCCGAAACATCCTCCGGTTTTGTCTTGTTATATTCCACCCATTCATGATCAAAGCCGGGACGGGTGATCTCCACCCCCGGTCCCATTGTATCACGGTCGAGAAAAACAACTTTGGCCATGCGCTGATCCTCCGGGAATATCCGACCTTGTCATTATTTCGTGAAATATACCCCTGCGCATGAAAATCACTTAAAATGTTACATGATATTCAGCGATAGACTTCATCCTCACCCGGAAACGAGCGGTCTTTGACATCCGAAGCATATTGCCGGACAGCGGTTTTGATTACCGCGCCGAGATCACAATATTGGCGTACAAATTTCGGCGCCCAGGCATTCATGCCCAGCATATCCTCCAAAACGAGGATCTGGCCGTCACAATCAACCGATGCTCCGATCCCGATGGTTGGGATGGCGATCTCTTTGGTGATTTTCGCGGCCAGTGGTTCAACCATACCCTCCAATACGACCGCAAAGGCGCCGGCATTTGTGACCGCATGAGCATCGTCGATATGGACCTGCCAGGTATCTTCTTCGCGACCTTGGGTTTTAAAGCCACCGAGAACATGACTGGATTGCGGCGTCAGGCCGATATGCGCCATCACTGGGATACCGCGCTCGACTAGAAACCTGATCGTATCGTACATACGTGCCCCGCCTTCCAGCTTAACGGCACCGCATCCGGTTTCTTTCATAATTTTCGCGGCATTCCGGAACGCGACATTCGGGCTTTCCTCATAGGTGCCGAACGGCATATCCACTACGATCAGCGCTTTTTGCGTGCCCCGTACAACAGCGCGGCCATGCATAATCATCAGATCCAGAGGCACTCCGACGGTACTGTCCATACCGTGCATCACCATGCCGAGGCTGTCGCCGACCAGAATAAAGTCCGCAAACTCATCCACGATCGCTGCCGTATGCGCATGATAGGATGTCAAAGACACAACCGGTTCACCGCCTTTACGTGCGGCAATTTTCGGAACGGTGTTGCGGCGGACTTGGGTGGGCTGAACACTCATACCATGACTTCTTTCTGATCAATCAAAAGGACATCCCCGAACATAGCTGAGACCATAATACCAACAGTTGCATTTGGCACCCCTGTTGCGGGCAGAAAGCTGTGTGCATTGACAATATCAACCGCTTTCAAATCAGCTCTCGGTTCGTTTTGCACTTGTGATCGTATCAGAGACGCGGCATCCTCAACACTGCCTCCGGATTTCAGAACTTTTTCCGCAAGATTCAGTGCCGCGTAAAGCACTGGCGCGGCAGCGCGATCCTCCTCAGACAGTCTCACATTCCGCGATGAC